>JAQBUX010000321.1 GCA_027623795.1 Chloroflexota bacterium | reverse complement strand
CATCTCGTTAAATCCGGGGATGCTTCGGGCTGCGAGGGTGGGGAGCGGCCCCGCTGAGACGGCGTTGACGCGGACCGATTTCGGCCCAAACTCGGCCGCAAGCTGGCGTACCTCGTTTTCCAGTGCCGCCTTGGCGGTCCCCATGATGTTGTAGCCGGGGTACACCTTGTCCGACGCGTCGAATGTGAGGGTTACCACCGAGCCGCCGCTCTCGCCCATGTGGGGAACGGCGAGCGCCGTGATCGGGATGAGCGTGAAGGCGCTGACCTCGAGCGCCGTCCTGAACCCTTCGAGTCCAGTATTCGAGAAATCGCCGCCTAGATCGTCCCGCTCAGCGTATGCGATCGAGTGCACAACGAGGTCAAGCCCACCGAGGGCGGCGACGGCGCTTGAGTACGCGGCCTCGACCTGGGACACGTCCGTCGCGTCGCACTCAACAAGGAAGGGGTCGCCCAGCGCCGACACCGCTTTTTTTACCGGCTCAAGGAGGCGTTCGTTCTGGTACGTGAACGCCAGCTCAGCGCCCGCGTCCGCCAGCGCCCGGGAGATTGCCCAGGCGATTGATCGCGCGTTGGCCACCCCAAACACCACGCCTTTTTTCCCGGTCAGGTCCAGTCTGGTCATTGGCGGCTTCGACTCCTTAGGTAGGGCCGGGATGAGTCCGGGAACACCTGAGGTCAGGCATCGAGTTCTCGGTCGTCGAAGACGGCGGCCGGGGATCGACCCCACGGCCAGCGTCTTTGTGCGTTCTCCCGGGATTTCTGTGGCGGTAAACATACCACCGGAGCGTACGTCGTTTACCAGTTTGTGTAGGAGCCGTCCTTTCGATGGAGATGGTTGAACTGGACGGGGTTGCTGCCGCGTTCGGCCGCCACCTTCTCGTCGACCTCGATCCCGAGTCCGGGTGCCGTCGGCACTGGATACCGGGAGCCGTCGAGCTCGAGCAGCTGCGGGAACAGCTCGTGATCGTCCCGGCCGAGGTTTTCGGTAGGGGAGTTCCTGCACTCAAGCCAGGCGAAGTTCGTGACGGCGGCGCCAAGGTGAACGCTCGCCGCGGTGCAGATCGGTCCGAGGGGGTTGTGCGGCATCAGGTCGATATAGTGCGCCTCAGCCCATCCGGCGATCTTGAGCGCCTCGGTGAACCCGCCCACGTTGCAGATGTCCAGGCGGACGTAGTTTGTCAGGCCGCGCTCGATGAAGGGGAGGAAGCTCCACTTGGAGTCGAACTCCTCGCCGATGGCGAACGGGATGTCCGTCATGGTCCGCAGCGTCTCGTACGCCTCGGGTGACTCGGCGCGGATCGGCTCCTCAAGGAAATCGAGCGTGCCGGCCGGCATCCGCTGGGCGAACGATGCCGCTTCCGCGACCGAAAACCGGTGATGTACGTCGATGCCGAGGACCGGCGCGGGGCCGACCGCCTCGCGCACCTTAGTCAGCCAGACGGCGGTGTTTGCGAGCGACTCCCGTGGCTCATAGACCTCGCCGCCACGCGTGCCGGTTCCGTCCGGCATCAGTGGGAGATTTCGGCGGATCACCGGCCACCCTCGCTCGACAAGCATCTGGCAATCTTCGACAAGTCGCGGTCCATCCGGAGCGGTGACCGTTGCGAAGGCGGGCACGTAGTCGCGTTGCTTGCCGCCGAGCAACTGATACACCGGCACCCCGAGCGCCTTTCCAGTGATGTCGTACAGGGCGATGTCGATCGCCGATATTCCGGCCGTAAGGATCAGATTGCCCTCAAAGTACTGGCCCCTGTACATCCGCTGCCAGTGAGCGCCCCGGTCCATTGGATCGCTCCCGATCAGGAACTGCTTGAAGTAATCGATCACGCCGCGGACGGCTTGCTCATGGCCTGCAAGACCGGCCTCGCCCCATCCGTAAATCCCTTCGTCGGTCTCGACCTTGAGCAAGAACTGGTTGTGGTTCCCGACGCGCGTTGGGAACACCTTGATGTCCGTGATCTTCATCGGAACCTCCGCTACGGTTAGCGCCCTGCGGGCGCGAAAAACGTTATCGAATAGTCGTGGGGTCTGGCTGTGAGAGGTCGCTGGCGAACTCGCGTTGAACCGGGATGTTCGCGCAACCCCGGATCGTCTTGGGGAACGTCTTGGGGAACGTCCCGGGGGAAAACCACCCGCGGAAATTGATGCTCGCCGACCGACCGGTCGTCTGGTACCCTCACGGCAACGGATTCGGAGCCATCGGCTCCTGGAGAGGTAACCCCCGATCAGTCGCAGAGTTCGCATCCTCGTTTGTGAAACGCCGGTCCATCCGGCCCTGCGGCAACCTCCCGGCCCGACCGGCCGTTTTGAAGGCCGGATGACGGCCTGGCGGACCTTGGAATCACACTCCCGGGCTCGATCCACGCCGTACGGCGCACCGCCGGCCCGAGCGCCGCTCAACTCCTCCTGTATATCTGCGTCCGTCTCTCCATTCCCAGAACTTCCAGCACTCCGAGTATTCCCAGCACTCCGAGTATTCAAGGAGGCACGACATTGACCCAGTACGTGTTTGTCACTGGGGGCGTCGTGAGTTCCCTTGGCAAAGGCATCGTCGTCGCATCGATAGGGCGCATGCTCAAGAGCCGTGGCGTCAAAGTCGCTGCAATGAAGCTGGACCCGTATCTGAACGTCGACCCGGGAACGATGTCCCCGTATCAACATGGCGAGGTGTTCGTGACCGGCGACGGTTCGGAGACCGACCTGGACCTTGGCCACTACGAGCGCTTCATCGACATCGAGATGACGGCCGTCTCAAACGTGACTGCGGGACAGATCTACTCGGACGTGATCTCACGTGAGCGAAACGGGCGATATCTGGGAGGGACCATCCAGACGGTTCCCCACGTCACTAACCTTATTAAGGAACGGATTCACCAGCTCGCGGACGAGACCGGGGCAGAAGTGGCCGTCATTGAAGTGGGGGGGACTGTCGGGGACATCGAGGGACTTCCCTTCCTCGAGGCCATTCGGCAGATCCGTAACGACGTCGGACGGGACAACGCCACCTACGTGCACCTCACTCTTTTGCCGTACCTCGGCTCGACGCATGAGCTGAAGACGAAACCCACGCAACACAGCGTCCAGGCGC
>JAQBUX010000320.1 GCA_027623795.1 Chloroflexota bacterium | reverse complement strand
GAAGGCGTCGTCCAACTCCGACCGTTCGATTCCGAGGATCGAGGCGACCCTATCGTATAGGGATCCTCCTGAAACACGATCCCGGACATCGGCGGAGGCAACGGTGGCGCCGGCCAGCGCGCCTACAGCGCCGATCGTCACGACAAGGCTAATAAACCATCGACGCTTCATCCGTCGCAACTCCCTGGCCGGGCGTCAGCCCGCTGAATATTCATCGTTACAGAAGGGTTATACACACGGAATGTCAAGGAAGTTTTAATACTTCGGCCCGGGCCGCCCACATTCGGTCGGTGCCGGACTGGCGCCGAAACGCGGGATCTGCGCCTTCGATCGCAGTTCAGGCGTGAGTCGTCCGTTACGAATCGCTTCGGTAGGGTTCAGAACGATGTCGCGGTGTTTCATCAATCTCGCCCACGCGCCGACGTTTGAGAATATGAGTTTTACACATCGTCGACTATCGGCCGGGCACTGCGCTGACATTTCGCCATTCGCCCGTGTTGTCGTCCGGCCCAACGACATGGTCAACAAACGACATCCGTAAGAGCTAATCCTGATGCTTATCCGTGCGCCCGGGGCCGGCTGATCTCAGGCCGCGGTGACAGCCGCGGGAACGTAGGGGCAGCACGGCTCAGCCCCGAGTGGATCGCCCGTCATCGCGTACGCCCTGGCTCTCGATCCGCCGCACACTCCGTTGAACGGGCACACGCCGCATTTGCCTTTCAGGCTGGCCGGGTCTCTCAGGGAGCGGAAGATCGGCGCGTTTCTGTACAGAGCTACCGGGTCGTCGGTGCGGACGTTGCCGGCGCGATAGGGGAGGAAACCGCTTGGGTACACGTTGCCCATATGCGAGACGAAGAAAATGCCCTTGCCGTCGTTGGTGACCGGCCCCGGCCACATGCCTCTGACCTCCGACGGGCTCATGTCTTCGACATTACGACCTTCCGCCCGGATGCGGCGCTGGATGGCGACGCGGCGGAACGGCTGCCCCAGCGTGGTTTTGGACATGAACGGCCAGTCAGCGCGCTGCGAGACGACCCAGTTAAATGTCTCCTCGTGCTGTTCCGGGGACATGAGTGACGCTTCCAGACCGCGCCCGACCGGCACGAGCAGGAACAGGTCCCACAGCACAGCGCCCTCCCGCGCGACTAGCTCAGCCATGCGAGGCAGGTAGTCGCGAGTCCGCTTTGTGATGGTTGTGTTCACCTGGAACTCTAGTCCGACCTCGCGCGCCGCACGGAACATCTCGAGCGTTCGATCAAAGGTGCCCGGAAATCCGCGAAACACGTCGTGCGTCTCGGCGTCCGGTCCGTCCAGGCTGAACGAGACGCGGGACACACCGAGGTCGACCAGCTTGAGGAAGCGCTCTTTTGTGGCGAGCGCCGTTGCGCTTGGGGACACCGACACCGTCAATCCCAGTTCCACGCCACGCTCAACGATATCGAACAGATCGCGGCGCATGAACGGGTCACCGCCGCTGAGGACGATGATGGGTTTGTGGTCGAACGCGGCGACGCGGTCCAACAACTTGAACCCCTCGTCCGTCGAAAGTTCGAGCGGATGCCGCTTCGGTTGCGCCTCGGCCCGGCAGTGCTCGCACGCGAGGGCGCAGGCGCGCGTCATCTCCCAGAAGACGACCACCGGGTCGCGGTCGACATCGACCCGCGGCATTCCGCCCGGATGGGCCTGTGGTCGGCTGGCCGGGTTAGCGGCTTGCGACCGACTTGCAGGGTGGCCTTCGGTTCGTTCGGCCGGGAGACCAGGGGGGCGCGAGTGGGTGCGCCCAGCCCCGCCGCTTGATCCTGTCTGTTGCGTCATGAGACGGCGATCGGCTGGAACACCTCGAAGTCGGTCAGGTAGCACGCCGGGTCCATCCCGAACGGGTCGCCGGTCGCTGACTCGCCCCGGACTCTGAGGTTGCCGTTGCACGAGTCGAGCCATGTGCAATTGCGGCAACGCTCAGGTAGCAGAGCCTTCCTGTTGCGGAGTTGTTGCAGGAACTCGTTGTTCTCGTCGGACCAGATTCCGCTGAACGGTTGCTCAAGGACGTTGCCCAGGTTTCGGGTCCACCAGAACTGGTCCGGGTGGACGTTTCCGAGATTGTCGATACTGGCGATGCCCTTTCCGGCGGCGTTTCCGCCGTTTTTCAGCAAAAGCCGCTCGATGTCGTCCGCCCGGTCCGGCACATTGTCCCGGCTCCACATGGCGAGGGCCGGACCATCGGCATGGTTGTCAACGGTCAGAACTTCGAGATCGTGCCCGGTTTCGTGCGATTTGATGGTGCGTTCGAAAACGAACTCCACCGCTTTGCGACGTTGGGTATCGTCCAGGTCAAAGGTCAGTAATTTTTCGCCCCGTCCAGCGTAGGCGAGGTGATATATGCAAACCCGCGGGATGCCCTCGCTTTCCGCTAGGTCGAACAAACCCGGCAGATCGGCGACGTTTTGCTTTGTCATGGTGAACCGTAGGCTGACGCGCATGCCGACCGCCATGGCGTTGCGTATTCCTTCGAGCGCAGCCTGGAAAGCGCCCTTGGAACCGCGGAACTTGTCGTTGACCTTTTCGAGACCGTCCAGGCTGATCCCTGCGCGGACCATACCTGCGTCGGCCAGCGTGCGCGCCATCTCGGGCGTCATGAGGGTGCCGTTGGATGAGAGGGTCGGTCGCAGTCCGCGGTCTGCGGCGTGTTTGACGAGCACGGGCAGGTCGAAGCGTCTGAGAGGCTCTCCGCCGGAAAAGAGAAGCACCGGGATGCCGTAATCGGCAAGGTCGTCGATGACGGCGTGCGCCTGATCGGTGGTTAGTTCTCCCGGGTACGTTTCATCGTGAGACGAGGCGTAACAGTGCGCGCAGTGGAGGTTGCAACTCCGCGTCACGTTCCAGACGACGATAGGCCGCCTGTGGACCGGCGCCGGGTTGGGATTGTCCGGTTTCTTTTCGCCGTACCGGAGATCGTCTCCGGGCGTTCTGACATCGCACAGAAGGCGCGTGACGCTTAGCAATCTGGACCTCCCTTGCCTCGTCGTAGCAGAAGCTCGCCGACCTCGTCTGAATCGAGTCGGGAGAGGAACGGATGCAGAACCTCACGCCGGTCGA
>JAQBUX010000319.1 GCA_027623795.1 Chloroflexota bacterium | reverse complement strand
GAAGTAGCTGAATATTTTTGAGTCCTGCCCGCGTCCCGAGACTGTTATCGCGGCCGCCTGCTCCCAGTCGTTGCAGATGTTTGTGCACCGGTAGCAGGCGATACACAGATCGTAATCTCTGACGATGAACGGGTTGGGATCGTCGACCTTCTCTCGGCGCGCAAGCGGCCGGAACGCATCGGCCTGAGCGCCGTAGTCCCGCACCGCCTGCTGGAACTCGTAGTCCCCGAGCGCTGCCTGCGGACCGTCGGTCGCTGGCTCGTCGATTTCCGATAGCAACATCTCGAGCAGCGTTTTCCGGTACTCGACAATCTCAGCCGTGTGGGTCTTGACCACCATGCCCGGCTGCGAAAATGCCGTACAGGAAGCAACCGTCTCTTTCCGACCATCCACCTCGACCTCCACGAGACACATGCGACAGGTGCCCTGCGGGTCGAGGCGATCGTCGTAGCAAAGCGTTGGCACACTCGCGCCTGCGTCACGCAGCACGGCCAACACGCGCCCGCCAGCCCGGTGTTGCACGAGAACCCCGTTGACGTCGATCGGAGCCTCTGTGGCTACTGAGATTGTCATGTGTGTGGTCGGCAGGTTGCGTCGGAGATCAGTGCGAGGCGGTTGCCGCTTCAAACGTCTCGAGTTTTACGTCCCGAGCACGCCAACGATGTTCCCGTCATCATCGAGGTCGATGTCCAGGGCGTTCGGCTTCGACGGCAGCCCCGGAAGGGTCATTATGTCACCCGCCAGCGTCACGATCTGACGAGCGCCCGCAGATACCCGTAACTCCTGGATCGGAAGTTGGTGGCCGGTGGGCACATTTCGTAGCCGGGCGTCCGCCGAGATCGAGAGGTGGGTCTTGGCCATACAGATCGGGAAGTTCCAGCCGTTCGCCTCGAACCTGCGCGCTGTCGTCCGCGTCATGCGGCCCCAGACGACCCTATCCGCCCCGTACAGACGATCCGCCAACAGCTCAACCTTGTCGATTATCGAGGCGTCGTCGTCGTAAATTAACGACGCCTCGGACCCCGTGTCGGCGACAGCGACAACCGCCTCTGCGAGCTCCCTCATGCCCTCGCCGCCCTCCGCAAAACCGTTCGCCTCTGCGACCGCTTTCGCCCCGGCCTCAAGGGCCGCGGTTTTGACGACCTTGAGCTCTTCCGGGCTGTCGTCCGGGAACCGGTTGATAGCGACAACCGCCTGGAGGCCGAACATGTTGACGATCCGGATCGCGTTCTTGAGGTTATCGACGCCGATCCTCACGGCGTCGGCGTTGGGGCTGGACAGATCTTTAAGGTCCACGCCGCCGTGATATTTCAGACCACGAACCGTGCAAACGACCACCGCAGCGTCCGGCTTCGGGCCACCCTGCCGGACCTTGATGTCCATGAACTTCTCGAAACCGAGATCGGCGCCAAATCCCGCTTCCGTCACGACGTACTCCGCCGAAGCGATAGCGAGCTGATCGGCGAGGATCGAACTGCAACCGTGGGCGATGTTGCCGAAAGGCCCCATGTGTACCAGTGCGGGCTGCCCCTCCAACGTCTGGCACAGGTTGGGCTTCAAGGCATCGCGCAACAGGGCCATCATCGATCCAACCGCGCCGATCTGCTCAGCGGTCACCGGCTTCCTGTCCCGGGTCCAGCCCACGACGACGTCTCCGAGCCGGGTGCGCAGGTCTTTGTAGCCGTCGGCCAGCGCCAGAATCGCCATGATCTCGGACGCGGCGCTGATGTCGTAGCCAGTCTGCCGCATCGGGCCGTCGCCGTTCAGCCCTATCGTGGCGTTCCGGAGCGCCCGGTCCTCGGCGTCCGTGACGCGCCGCCACGTGATACCGTCCGCCTCGAACCCGTCGATCTCGTGTCGAAACACCACGTTGTCCGTCATCGCCGCCAAAAGGTTGTGGGCGGACATCAAGGCGTGGAAGTCGCCGGTCAGGTGGAGGTTGATCTCTTCGGCAGGCTGAACAGTGGATTTCCCGCCTCCGGTGCCCCCGCCCTTTTGTCCGAATACCGGACCCAACGACGGCTGGCGGATTGTGAGCGCCGGCCTTTTCCCGATCTTCGCCAGCCCTTGAACAAGCCCGACCGCTATCGTGGATTTGCCTTCGCCGGCGGGCGTTGGCGTAATCGCTGTGACGACGATCAACTTACCGCGGGCATTGCCCCGCGCGCCGTTTCCAGACGGAAAAGAGTCCAGAGGAATCTTCGCTTTGTCGCGTCCGTACGGCTCGATGTCGTTCGCGGAAATGCCGAGGTCGGACGCAACGTCCGCTATTGGTCGCAAAAAGAGCCTCCCGGCTTGTGCCTACACGTGCCGGAGACACTCTCACGCATCACGGCTTGAACGGCCCAGCGGGTGCCGGTGCGCGTTTGGGTTGTTCAGGAGTTACAGCGGCAACTATACGACGCCGCGCCTGCGCGCCCACGTGAGCCCGCCTGAGCCGAACACCATCATTGCCGCCACCCAGTCCCAGTGGATCGCGCGGTTTGGTATGAACGAGTTGACCACCACGGCGAACGTAAGCATGAGACCCACGACGACGACCGCCCAGACCGAGGACGATAGCCAGGGGCGCTGAACTACCGCTCTGGCACGGCCAGCTTTCCGGTTGTTACTCAAGTTATCGTCCCTGTCTATTGAATACGAACGATTGCCGACGGGTCATCACAGATCAGATGCGGAAGGCCAGGGCGCCGATACCGGTGGTTTCAGTGGAGCACGCCGCCGGGGCGCTGGCGGCGATGCGCCCCTCAATGCGCGCATCCTGGTTCAATCGCACCGGGCCGGATGAAGTCGAGGCCGATTTATGGCCGTGTCCGCCCCATTGCCTCGACCGCCTCGCGCGTGCGCCTGAATCGAGACTCCGATATCTTGTCGCCGGATTTCCCCAGGATGACTGATCGCACGCTTCACGAAACTCTCACGGCACGCGAATACTACTCACGACCAGGTCACAGGATCGCGACTACGGTGGCGCACGATACTGACGACCGTGACGGTGTGTCGCGCGAGTTCGCCGTCACCGCCATGTCCTAGCAGGGTGCTGAAAAACTCGCGATCTGGGCTGGGGTTGAGTAAGCTGCGATCAGTTCGGCAGGCT
>JAQBUX010000318.1 GCA_027623795.1 Chloroflexota bacterium | reverse complement strand
GAAGATGAACTCGCCGTTTGCGCTGAACTTCTGAACGCGATCGTTCTGCCAGTCCGCCACATACACATCACCGACCTCGTCGACGGTAATGCCCCACGGCATGTCGAACTGACCTTCACCGGAGCCGTACGACCCCCATTTGGCGAGGAACTTGCCCTCCCTTGTGAACCTCTGCACGCGGTGGTTCATCGAGTCAACGACCAGGATGTTACCGTCCGCCTCGAAGGCCAATCCGGCCGGCCGGTCCAGTTGACCGTCGCCCGATCCCCGCTCACCCCAGCTACCAAGGACCTCGCCCTCGCGGTCGAACGAAGTGATCCTGTGTAGCGCCTCGTCGGACACGAACAGGTTCTCGTCGGCGTCGGCGATGATGGCGACCGGCCACTGGAACTGGCCTTTATCCTCGCCGTTGCTCCCGATGCTGCCCAGGTCCTCGTCGTTGAACGAATACTTCCGGATCAGCGCGGCGTTCTCTTGACGGCACAGGACGTACATACGTCCCTCTTTGCCGAGCGCGATATCCACAGGAAAGTTGGTCAGCCGCCTCATTCCGAGCGTCTTGACATACGGAAAACCTGCTCTTAGCAGTCCATATGGTCTGGCCATGGGGTCCTGCTCCTCGGGGTGCTTCGGGTGCTTCCAGGTAACGGGTTATGCGTCGCCGGATTGATCATGCTGCGAACGGGTTGATCTGCTCGTACTGCCCTCGGACGATCTCCGCCGACTCGACACCCATCCACTGCTCCAGCAGGGTCGCGTAGATGCTTCGGAAGTCGATCGTGTGGGCGAGGTCTTCGCCGTTTGCGAAGTCGGCCGGGTCAAGGGACGGGTACTCGGAGTAAAGTCCGCCCTTCACCCGCTCGCCGACGATGAAGGCGCCACCGCCGGAGCCGTGGTCGGTCCCGCTGCCGTTGTCCGCGACACGCCGGCCGAACTCGGTGAAGACGTAGAGGATCACCTCTTCCGCCGCGTCGTGCTCACGCAGGTCCGCCATGAAGTCTCGGATGCCGCCGGTCAACTCCGTAAGAAGTCGCTCGTGGGCGGGCGTCTCGACGGCATGGTGGTCGTAACCGGCGTGCTGCGTGTAGAAGATCCGAGTGCCGAGCCCGGACGTGTGCACGCGCGCCACGTCCCTCAGGCTTTTTGCGATCGGGTTGTCTGCGTACTCCACAGTTGAGGTGTAGCTGCCGGGCACCGTCTTGAGTATGTCCGCACCGGTCATGACATCGCCGCCGGTCTGGTGGAGATAGCTCATCACCGGTCCGGAACCGATCGCCGGCGTGTACATGCGCTTGAAGATGTCCAGCTCCCGCGCACGATGTTCCTCGACCTCGACGGAGGTCAGCAGGCCGTAGCTATCGAGGTCGCCGACCGAAGTGACCGAGACGCCCGGCGCGGCCATTGCTCGCGGAAGTCCGCGTCCGAAACTGACGCCGGTCAGCACGTTCTTGGTGTCCGGGTCTAGCTGCCGGATCGCCTGGGCCAGCCAGCCCTGCGTCGCGATCGCGTTCGGCTCGGCCGTGTGCATGATGTCCATCGCGCGGAAATGAGAACGATTCGAGTTTTCGTAGCCGATGCCCTGGATCACGGCGACATCGCCGGCGTCGAACATTTCTTTCAACGGTGCGGCGTTCGGGTGGAACCCGAACTCGCTATTGATCGGTAGAACACGGTCCTCACTTACTCCGACCACCGGGCGGGAGTCGTGATAAAGCCCGCTCGTGTACGGGATAAGCGTGTTCATGAAGTCGTTCCCGCCCGTCAACTGGACTATGACGAGGACGGGGGGCTTGCCGTTCGTGATCGTTACCATTCAGGGGCTCCTTCTAAGGGGTTGCCGGCCCCCGGAACGTTTTTGGGGGTGGACCGGGCCCCTAGGATGTTTGGGGTTGCCGGTCTGGCGGACAGGGGCGGTGGCTGACTCAGGCGAACTGGTATTCGGGCGCAGCGACGACTAGCCGTAACAGCCTTACAACTCGGGAGGCTTCGTCCTCGCCTTCCGTTTCACTGGCAAACTCGGTCAACGCTTCGCGGGTCCGGGCGCTGACCTCGACGGTTCCGGTTTCGGTGAGCGCGGCGTTGACGAAATCTCCAGCGGATGCCAGGGCATCGGCCCCTTGCAGTCTTTTGACGATCGCCTGGATTCCGGGCGCCGAGCCGTCGCCGATCTCACCCACGGCGAAGTTAACGCGTTCCGTCAGATTCCCGCCATCGATCCATTCGCCGCCGGTGTGCCAGCCCTCGACTGTCGGGGGATCGAGCAACTTTTGACCCATTAACGACGCTGCCTCGAAGTACCTGGTCATGCCCGGACCAAACTCGGACCGAGACCCGACCATCTTCAGAACGCCCACGACGAACTCCGTCGGGCTCTTCACTTTCCTAAACCGGGCGTCCTTGAAGAAGTCTGAGTTGAACATCACCCGCAGGACGGATCGTATGTCGCCGTCGGATTCAAGGAATGCGCTCTCCATCAGAGCCATCCCGTCAGGATCGAGCGGCGGAACGTCGTTCCACGACGGCACCTGCGGTTCGTCTGCGACGAAGAAGTTGTACAGGTGGCGGCAGATGAATCGGGCGGCCGCAGGATTCTTGACGATGATATCGATGATGTCATCGCCGTTCAGGTTGCCGGTCACGCCGAGGAAAGTCTTCTCGCCGTTGTCGTGGTCGTCAGCGCGGAACTCGAACGGCGCCGGGTAGTAGCCGTGAGGGTAGAGCGGGGGTGGCTGCGAGAAAGTCCAACCCGTAAAGGCGCGTGAGGCGTCCTTGATGTCCTGCTCTGAGTAGTTGCCCACGCCCAGCGAGAACAGCTCCAGCAGCTCACGACCGTAGTTCTCGTTTGGCTCGCCGTTCCGGTTCTCGTTATTGTCCAGCCAGAACAGCATCGCCGGATCACGCGACAGGTCGTTGAGGATCGTTCGCAAGTCGCTGAGGCCGTTCCGGCGAAACATCTTGATCTGGTTCTTGGCGGCCAGAACGTGCTCGTTCTTGACGAGCCCGGTGGCGAACACGTGGTGCCAGAACAGGGTCATCTTCTCCTGCAACTGGCACTCGGTGTTGATCATCCGGAAGATCCAGCCGCCGACGAATATCGGCGGGCCCTCCCCGTGGATGTAGCGCTCCAGAACA
>JAQBUX010000317.1 GCA_027623795.1 Chloroflexota bacterium | reverse complement strand
GCGACAACAGGTGCGTGATCGTGTCGATATGCGTGTCGACGACCAGCGAGCGCCGGTGCAGCTGATCAGCCCGATCTGAGATCTGATTTTTCAACGTCATTCGGTGATCCGCACCGGGGGTTCCTTATTTGCCCCCTCCTAATATAGGAGGGTGTTCGGGGGTGGTTAATCGTCGTGCGACCACGCGCCCCACCTCCAAACCCTTCGACGGGCTCAGGGCAAGCTCTCCTCTCTCCAGGGAGGAGGCCGTGAACAGCCCCCTCCTTGTAGGAGGGGGTTCGGGGGTGGCTGCACATCGCGTGCGCCACCCAATTTCGGAACCCTACGCCACTATCGCCTTTGCAAGCTCAACCTCGTCCAGTACAAGACCCAGCCCCGGCCGGTCAGGCAATTGAATCCTGCCGTTCTCGGGCATGATCGGCTCGTTAAACAGCCTAGCGATCTGGTCCAGGTCTCCAGAGAACTCGTCGGAGAACTCGTGCGGGCGGATCGCGTTGCCGACGGTCGAGTAGGCGTGCAGCGAGGCCGCGCTGTTGATCCCGGCGACCGGGCTGTGCGGCATGACAGGCTTGTTCCGGATCACCGCCACCTCGTACACCCGCTTCACTTCAGAAATGCCGCCGACGTTAAGGATGTCCGGCTGCAAGATGTCCGGGTTTGCCTGGTCGATCAGGTCTCGGAAACGCCAGCGTGAGGTCTCCTGCTCGCCCGTCGAGATCGGTACGTCCAGCGCGTCTACAACCTGCTTGAGACCCGGCAGGTCGTACTGCGGAATCGGCTCCTCGAAATGGGCGCAGCCGAGGTCCTGGAGCCGTTTGCCCTGCATGATCGCGGTCGAGACCGAGTAGGCGTTGTTGGCGTCGAAACCGAGTGGGCAATCGTCTGGCAGCCACTCGCGGGCCATCTTGAAGATCGCGAAGTCCTTCTCCGGGTTGGCGTCCTGCCGGTAGTCCCGCCAGTCCATCCTCACCTTGAAAAACCGGAACCCCTGCTCGTAGCCCCGCTGCACGTCCGCGAGCATTTGCTCTGGCGTCTTCTTCCAGCCGTTGCCCTGGCTCCAGTAGAGCGGGATGTCGTTGCGGGCGGCGCCGCCCATGAGCGCCGACAGGGGCATGCCGGCGGCTTTGCCCATGATGTCCCAGAGGGCGATATCGACCGCGCCGACGATTTGTGGTGGCAGCCGCGTCGCGCGGTCGCCGTCGCCGAGCGTCAGCGCCTCCCAGTGCCGGGTCGGTTGCAGGGCGTCCTTGCCGACCAACAGAGGTTTAACGACCTCGTCGAAGTAGGCCCGATAGATCGCCAGGGAGCGGCTGCCATCGGCGATTCCGGTGACCCCGTCGTCCGTGTGGACGCGGATCAGAAGCCGGCCGGTCGAGAGTTGATTGGCGGTGATGTCGGTGATCTTCATGTGGGGTTCCGGTAAGGCCTTCGGGATTGTGGTTGGAGTGGCGAACGTCGGCGAGTCTCGGGCCGGGTCAGATCTGGGTTATCACCCAGTAGATAACGGCCGCGACGACGATGAGCGGGAGGAGCAGCAGGAGCAAGGCCATCATCAGCGATTTGGCGATCATGAGCGGTATGCCGATGACGATCTTCTTGATGATGCCGATCACGATCTTGAGCGGCAGGGTCAGAAGGAATTTCAAATCCGCACTCCTTGGAACTAGCCGACGCTCGGGAAATTGGCCGATGTTCGGCGGCGGGTTAACTACCGCCCCTGCATAGATCCCGTCATGCGCAGGGGACTATCACACGAACCGGGTCCGGTCGTCGAGTCGTCCGCGCGGTTGGAAGTCGTGCACACATAGCCGTTTCGCCCTACGCGACCATCTCAACGGCAACTTCTTCGGGCGTTGGATAGCCGCTGGTCTGCCGATTCGTCATTCGACATCCCGTCGATACCGGGCAGACGGGGCATGGGATGCACACAGCGCAGTGGCGGGACTTGCTCCGCCCGCGGGTCGATGCCGATCGACTTCTTCGACCAGCGGCGCCCACCGCTCAGTCCGGCGACCAGCTTCCGCCCAACAGTTCGACCAGCTTGCGTGCCTGCGGGTCCGGCAGCGGGCCACGCTCCAGCGCGGCGACGTTCGCCTCCAGGTGCGCTATGTTCGATGTACCGGTCAGGACGGTGCTCATCGGCTCCTGCTGTGCAGCGAACCTGTATGCGGCCTCCGCGACCGACCCAACATCGCCCTCCACAAGCCAGTCGAACGGCTCGTCGCCCATCAACGCGTCCGATGCGATCGTGCCGTCGGCGCGCCACTGGTCGAGGCGGGCGCGCATGGCGACCGGGTCGGACAGCGTCGTGCGCACGACCGCCATATTGACGATGCCGATGTCGTGCTTCTCCGCCAGCGGCAGAACCTCTTTCGCCGCCCACTGGTTCATGATCCCGTACTTCAGCATCACTACGTCCCACAGCTCCGGGTCACCAGTGAGCGCTTTGATCACGCCCTCGAACTTTGGCTCCCTGCGGATCGTCTGAGTGAATCCGATGTGCCCGATCTTCCCCTGCTCCTTCAGCCGGGCGGCCTCCGGATAGAACCGGTCTCGATGGGTCTCGTACAAGTCTTCGTCGATCATGTGGAACATGAACACGTCCACATGATCCGTCCGCATGCGGGTCAGGCTGCGCTCGACCGAGTCCGTGAGCGTCACACCGGTCTCGCCGCCCTCCAGCCACCCGCCGCCGTTCCACTTGGTTTCGAGTACGTACGAGTCGCGCTGCACCCCCGCCAGTGTCTCGCCCAGGTACTCCTCGGAGTCGCCATACCCGCCGGCGGTGTCGAAAAAGTTGACGCCGAGGTCCAACGCACGCCGCACAAACGCCAGCCGATCCGAAGCCGTCAGCCCGGTCGCGGCGCCAAACTTGCGCGCGCCGCCGGTGCCGTAGCCGAGCAGCGAGACTTTCAGGCCGGTTCGGCCGAGGGTTCGGTATTCCATCTTTATCGCTCAATAACCGGCAGGGTGATCCGGGACGGGCGCGCGGCGTCATGGAACACCGTCTGGCGCGCCGGGCGCAACTCGGCGTCCTGCCAGTCTTCGCGGCCCGTGTTGTGGTTGCGGTCGTGGTTCGGGTAGTCAGACGATGAGATGTCCACGCGTATCCGGTGGCCCGCTTTGAACAGGTTGCTG
>JAQBUX010000316.1 GCA_027623795.1 Chloroflexota bacterium | reverse complement strand
CCGTCGCGGCGGCGTGGATCGTGGCCATGCTGCGGAACTGCGAGCGTTCTTTGACGCCGTTCGCAAAGGCGGCGAATGGCCGGTCTCCCCGCAGGAGATAGACGACGTAATGCGAGCCACATTTGCCATCGGAGAGTCGCTACAACGACGTCGGCCGGTCGATCTTCGTGCCCCCATCGCTGCCGATCAATTCAATTGAGAGTTCTATTTATCGGCAGAAGCTACCCGCCGGAAGTGAACTCGATCGCGGTCCTCTACGGCGAGCTAGCGCAAGGCCTCGCCCGCCTCGGGCATGACGTAACAGTGCTCACGCGGCGGCCGCAGCTCTACCTCGCAGAAGACGAACCGGTGGATGTCTCCACTCCCGTCGTTGGCGCCGCCGGTGTGTCGGGAGACATAACTGTCCGGCGCGTACCCACGCTCCCTGTTCCTGGTCGTGTTCCGGTTTTGCGCGGTGCGGAGCAGCTAGTGACCGCCGGAACGTTCATCGCAGATGGTGTACTCGCCGGAAAACACGACGTGGCCTTGGTCTACAGCCCTCCGCTTCCATACACACTCACGGCATGGGTGATCGGGATGATCCGGCGTATGCCGTTCGTGTTGAACGTGCAGGACCTGTATCCGCAAACGGCGATCGATCTGGGGCTATTGCGTAACCGGGCGCTCATCGGCGCATTCAGATCGCTGGAGCGGTTCGCATATCGCCGTGCGGCTCGTATCACGGTCCACTCGGAGGGCAATCGGCAGCACGTGATCGGTCAGGGGGCGGATCCGGAGAAGGTACGCGTCATTCACAACTGGGTAGACACGGAACGTATCGCCCCTGCGCCGTTCGACAATGAGTTTCGCAGGACACATGTGCCGCCGGACCGATTCGTCGTATCGTTCGCCGGCGTAATGGGATTCGCCCAGGGGCTCGAGCGCGTCATCGAGGCCGCTGACCTGTTACGCGCGCACACAGACATCTATTTCCTGCTTATTGGGGAGGGGGTGAAACGGCCCGATCTCGAGTCGGATGCCGCCCGACGTGGCCTCCAAAACGTCCTGTTCTTGCCTCTGCAGCCTTCGGGGCGATACGCGGAGGTACTCGCCGCCTCCGATGTGTGTCTGGTGACCTTGAGCGCGGACTTGAAGACACCAGTGGTTCCGGGCAAACTCCAATCCATCATGGCTGCCGGGCGGCCCGTAATTGCTAGCCTGAACCCCCGTGGCGACGCGGCGACGATGATTGAGGACTCAGGGTGTGGAATCGTGGCCGACCCGGCTGACGCCACGACTCTGGCGGACGCCGTCCTCCGCCTTGCCAGGGACTCTGGATTACGTGCGACGATGGGCGCCAACGGCCGGCAGTTTGCGGAAAGACGTTTCACGTTGGGCGCCGCCGTTAACGGGTACGCAGATGAACTTGAGAGCGCGGCGCGCGACGCCGGCAGACGGAGAGACCCGACCGCATGACACTCGACACTGACTACCTCGCCGGCAAACGCGTTCTGGTGACCGGGGGTGCGGGTGCGATCGGTTCCACGCTAGTCGGAACCCTTGCGCGCCTGGATTCGAAGGTCACGATCATCGACGACCTGTCGGCATCCCAGCGCTGGACCGTCCCTGAACACCCGAACGTCGACTTCATCGAAGGCAGCATCCTCGACGAGCAGGCGTTGCGGCAGGCGTTCTCATCCCGCCCGGAGTTCGTTTATCACCTGGCCGCGCTGTTTGCGAACCAGAACTCTGTCGACCACCCGGAGACGGACTTGATGGTGAACGGTATGGGCACGCTGCGTGTTCTGGAGTTTGCCAACGTCGCCGGTGTGGAGCGCGTCATGTACGCATCGTCCGGCTGTTCGATCTACGGCGCCGGCGCACCGTTGCCCCTTACAGAGGGGTTCATGTCAGATCAGCTTTCCACGCCTTACCAGATCACCAAGATGCTTGGCGAGTTGTACGCCAACTTCTTCCACAACCACTACGATCTCAGTATCGTGCGCACGCGGTTTTTCAACTCGTTCGGTCCGGGCGAGGTGCCCGGCCCCTACCGAAATGTAATCCCCAACTTCGTCTACTGGGCGATGAACCAGCAGCCACTTCCGATCACGGGGAGTGGTGAAGAGACGCGGGACTGGACCTATGTCGGCGATATCGTGGACGGGCTACTCCGGGCAGCGACGACTCCTGAGGCAGACGGCGAGGCGATCAACCTGGCTTCCGGCAAGGAAACCCGAGTGATCGACATGGCCAACATGGTCAACGAGCTCACAGAGAATCCCGCCGGAATTGATTGGCGTGAGCGGCGAAAGTGGGACCACCACAGCCGTCTTCTCGGCTCTGTTACGAAAGCCGGAGAGGTTCTAGGTTACAAACCAACTACCGAGTTTCCCGAGGGGCTTGAAAACACAGTCCTGTGGTTCCGGGAGAACTGGGACCGGATAAAAGAGACGACTCGCTTTTAGTGACCGTTCGGTTGCCGGTGTTCCTGGTTCGCAGACCGGCCTAAGCAGGCTCTCCGTAGCGGTAGAACTCAAATCCCGCCCGGATCCACGGCTCCCGATCCAGTACGTTGCAGGTGTCCAGAACGCGACGGCCGCGCACATTCGCCGCTACTTCCATGGAGTCGAGCTGCTGGTACTCCGCATGGCCCACCATGACGATTATGACGTCCGCGCCCGAGACGGCGTCCCAGACGCTGGCAGCAAGTTCCGGCGCGAACTCCCTGACCCACGGATCGTGTACTGCGACCGATACTCCGGCGTCGATCAGAATCTCGGCCAGTCTCGAGGTCGGGCTTTCGCGTGCGTCGGATACCCCCGGTTTGTACGCCGCACCCAGCACGGCCACGTGCGCCCGGCGGGCGTCCCCCGCCAGCTCCAACGCCCGTTTCGCCATCACCTCTGGCTGCCCATCGTTCACTTCCCGCGCCGTCCGGATCAGTCTGGATGACGCCTCGTCCGCAGCGACGAGGAACCACGGATCCACCGGGATGCAGTGCCCCCCAACGCCGGGGCCGGGCCGGTGAATGTTTACCCGCGGATGGAGGTTGGCCATCTCAATGACGTCCCAGGCGCTTACCCCGACCGACTCAGATATGTTCGCCAGCGTGTTCGCCAATGCGATATTTACGTCCCGGTATGTGTTTTCGGCGAGCTTCAC
>JAQBUX010000019.1 GCA_027623795.1 Chloroflexota bacterium | reverse complement strand
CGACCTCGGCCCGCGACGGCTTGACGACACGTCTGGACACCAACCGCAACGAGGCGGTGTGGCCGCAATCACAGATTGGACGCTCCGGAGGGCATATGCAGTCACTCGCCTCACGCCGGAACATGTTCTTGACGATCCTGTCTTCAAGAGAGTGGTAGGCGATGACGGCCAGCCGTGCGCCCGGTTTCAGCAGTGCGACCGCTTGATCGAGTCCCGCCTCAAGCGCGCCCAGCTCGTCGTTGACCGCGATCCGCAGCGCCTGGAAGGTCTTTGTCGCCGGGTGGACCCGCCTGCCGCCGCCCCGCTGAGGTATGGCCGACGCGATAACGTCTGCCAGTCCGGACGCGGTGTGAATGGGGCGTGCAGCCACGATCGCCGCGGCGACGCGACGCGACGCCCGCTCTTCGCCGTACTGATATATGAGATCGGCAAGCTCGTCGCGGCTGTAGTGGTTGACGATGTCGGCCGCAGTCTCGGTTTGCCGGAGGTCGAAACGCATATCGAGCGGGTCTGATCGACGGAAGCTAAAACCCCGCTCTTCGGTGTCGAGCTGTAGCGAAGAAAGGCCCAGGTCGAACAGGATCCCGTCGACCGAACCAGCGTTCCGGCCATGTTCTGCGGCGACCGCACGCAGGTCGCGGAAGTTCGCGTTTGCCGTCGTGAACCGGCCGGACCACTCGGACAGTCGTTCCGTTGCGGAGGTGATGGCCTCGGCATCGGCGTCGATTCCCAGCACGGCGCCGTCCGGGCCGCTCGCCCGGAGGATCGCCTCGGTGTGGCCGCCCTGCCCGAGGTTGGCGTCGATGTAGATTCCGCCCGGCTTCACGTCCAGGGCGCGTAACACCTCCGGAACCATCACCGGGACGTGGCGTATCTCAGACACGCTGGTCGGCCTCTTGCCTGTGTAGGCGATGCGCGTTCCCATCCCGGCACGTGGCGGTGTCGCTGCAAGGGCGATGGATGGCGTGATGGGCGTCAATTGGCGGGCCGATTCCTGATCGAAATTGGGACGGAGCGGCGGATATTACGAACCCGGCCAGAGGTCATCGCGTCCGCACCCGCTATAGGTAGCAATTCACGCCGCTTTCTCGCTAGGGATGTGGACAACGCGTTTTATGAATATTTTTTGGGCGGAGCGATATTTCTCCGGCGGCGATGCCGGATGTCAGACCTAATCTCCGGGTTCGCCGGGCCATCGCGCCGTGCTAGCATCCTCGTCCCGATGTCACACGATGCCCGCCACGACGACTCACAGGAACACGGCGGCCACCCTCACGGCGGCCACGGCCACGGCCGGGGGCCGGAAACCCCCGGACGGCGGCGATTCGCAATCCTGACCAGCAGCGATGCGGGGGCGGCCGGCGAACGCGCCGACACCAGCGGCGACGTCATCGAAGAGATGCTCGCGGCTGCGGGCTTTGAGAAGGCCCATCGCGTGATCGTTCCCGACGAGCGTGATCAGATAGAGGAAAGGCTCATCGGATGGGCGGACGGGGGTGACGTTGACCTGATCATCACCACCGGCGGGACGGGGCTGGGGCCGCGTGACGTGACCCCGGAGGCCACGACGGCCGTTATCGATTTCAGCGTGCCGGGGATCGCCGAAGCGATGCGCGCCCAGTCGATCGCCTCCACCCACGCAGCGATGTTGAGCAGGGCGGTGGCCGGCGTTCGGGGACGCACGCTAATCGTGAATCTACCCGGCAGCCCGCGCGGCGTCCGGGAGACCCTTGAGGTGATCCTGCCGGTGTTGCCGCACGCGATCGACATCCTCGCCGATCGTCGCGGCCCACACCCCGATCAAGGCTTTCGTCGGGGCTGAAACGTGCGAATTCGCATCATCACGCTCTTCCCCGAGATGTTTGACGGCCCTTTTCGAGCCAGCATCGTGTCGCGTGCGACAAGAGACGGGCTCGTCGATATCACGATCCACCAGTTGCGCGAGTACGCGACCGACCGACACCATACTGTCGACGACGATCCCTACGGCGGCGGCGCCGGGATGGTGATGATGGCTGCGCCGCTGGCGGACGCCGTCGAGGACCTCAAGAAGAGCGCCCGCGATGCTAATGAGCCCGACCCAACCGTCGTACTTCTCTCCCCGCAGGGCCGCCGGCTCGATCAGCGTGTTGCCGCGGATCTGTTGGCACACGATTCGCTGATTCTCGTCTGCGGCCATTACGAAGGCGTCGATGAGAGGTTTATCGAATCGATGGTGGACGAGGAGATATCGATCGGAGACTACGTTCTTACCGGCGGCGAACCGGCGGCGATCGTGCTCGTGGACGCCCTGACCAGACTCATACCGGGCGTCCTTGGCTCGGAAGACTCGGCGCCGTCTGATTCGTTTGGCTCTGCGCTGGGCGGGCGGTTGCAAGGTCCGGTCTACACCAGGCCCAGGGAATGGCGGGGACGTGAAGTCCCGGAGATTTTGCTGTCCGGAGACCACGCCCGCGTGGAGCGATGGCGGGACGAGCAGGCGGAGATTCGGACAAGGGACCGACGCCCTGACCTCTCCGGCTCTCCAGACCTCGGAAACCGATGACGCTCGTGCACCGCTCTGTCGCCAACCTTTTGGTGTCGATTTCCGCTGCGGTGATGATCTTGGCGACGGCGTGCGGCTCGGGATCGGACGGCACAGCGTTGGACGCCGCGGAGACGCCCATTGCCGCGACTGCGGCCTCGATCTCGACGGCCGTTCCGCCGGATGGCGCCGGCGCCCCCGTCGGCGCCGGTGGCCTGACCGCCATCGAAGTCCTTCAACGCGCCGCCGAGGCGTCTGCGTCGTTGGAATCGTTCCGGTTCACGACGGAGACGGTCGTCACCGCCGGCGATGAGGCACAGGTGGCGACCGTGAACGGCGAATGGTCTAAGCCCGGACGATATCGCGGCGTCTCGGACGTACCCGATGATCCGATCGCAGAGTTCATCGTGGCCGACGGTCAATTGATCTACCGGGAGCGTGGGACGGACGTGTGGCGCCAGGAAGCGACGTTCGATCCGCTGTCAGGGATCGGCTCGGGCCAGATCATCCCCCGGATGGAGACTTTCGAGTTCTCCGACCCCGCGGAACCGGACGACGGCGATCTTTACCGGATTACCGGCTCGGAGCGCATCCAGCTAGCGGGCGTTTCAGATCCCATCATCCAGGTACATCAGATCGCCGTCCGCGTGTCAGATTTTCACGTCGAGTACGTGATTTCTGCGATCTCGCCTGACCCTGACATCGGTCTCGAGGGCACGCGAAGGGCGTTCGTCGTGTTCGACCGCAACCAGCCGGGCCCCATCGAGATCCCTGCCACCGTTCTGCCTCCAGGAAGTTAATCCGGTGGCGTAACTTGCGAACGTATTGCGTGGTGCCGGCGCTTACGCCATTGCTGCGCGCCCACCGGCGGCACTACAATCAACGACTCTTCATTGTTCAATAAAGGCCGTCGCGCGCGTCTCGACAGTCCCAGTGCGGACGGGACCGAAACGGCCAAGCACACCCCGCCGGTCATAGCGCCCGGCGTGAAAAAAAGGGAATGACGGCGATGGAAGCTCGGACGCTTATCGACGCGACGCCGCGTGACACGATCCAGGACTTTCGGACGGGCGACACCGTTCGTGTCAATGTGATGATTCGTGAAGGCGAACGCCAACGGATCCAGGCGTTTGAAGGGGTCGTGATCAAGGGAAGGTACCGGAAGGGCGACACGCCCGCGCCGGGCGCCACCTTCCTGGTCAGGCGCGTGTCGTACGGAATCGGAGTCGAGAGGACGTTCCTCATCTGCTCGCCGCTTATCGACTCGCTTGAGGTCACCCGACAGGGCAAGGTGCGCCGGGCCCGTGCGTTCTACCTGCGCGGTCTCACCGGCCGTCGCGCCCGGATCAAGGAACGCCGATAGTCGGTCCGGCGGAATCAGCCGCTGAACTCTCTCTCGCGCCGTTGTAATACCCGCGGCGAGTCGTGCATTGACGCCGCTCCCTCCACACTGACCGCCGCTTCCCGTACCCTCCGGTAATGCAAGCGCGTTCAGAAAACACGCCTGGCCGGGGCCGCGGCGGTTTTGCGGAGGTCGCGGTCGACGGCGCAGGGGGCCAGGAACGGACCTTCACCTACCGCATTCCGGAAGGCGTTGGCGTTGAACCCGGTCACCTGGTGTGGGTGCCGTTTGGAACGCGGACGGTCCAGGGGATCGTGTTTCGATTGACCGAGTTCCCGGCGATCGAAGAGACCCGGGATATCGAACGCATCGCCCACGAACGCCCGCTTCTTTCCGAGCGGCAGATCACGGTCGCACGATGGATGTCCACCTACTACCGAGTGGGGCTGTTTCTTGCGGCGGTCCAGATGCTTCCGCCCGGTTTCGCCAGCCGCCTCAGGACGTGGGTGGCCGTCGACGCGGAACGAGCCTCTGATGCGACGCTGACCCGAGATCTTGGTCCGCGCGACATCCGCGCTCTCCGTATGGCGGAGGAGGCGACGGAGATTCGCCGGGAGGCTCTCTCGCGACGCCTGGGCAGGGGCGGCGGCGCTGTGGTGGACCGGCTGATTCGAAGAAAACTGCTCGTGACGCGCTCCGAGTGGGAACAACGGCGTCAGAAGCCCAGGTTCGTCCGTGTGTTGACACTTGACCGTGATGCGGAAGACGTCGAAAGAACGGCCGACAAGCTGGATGCGATCTCGGGGGGGCGCGGAATCGAACGCGCCTCGCTCCTGCGGCGTGTGATCGATTCCCCGGGCCGGGAGACTCAGGCGGACCTCGCGAGGGAGTTCGGACGATCACGTGTGGACTGGGCCAAGAGATCTGGCCACCTTCGTGTAGACGAGTTACAGGTCGAACGGGACCCGCTCGCCGAACGCCAGTTCCAGACCAGCATGCCCCTCGACCCAACGGCCGCACAGGCCGGGGCGATCGGCGCCATCACCTCAGCGCTTCGGACCGTCCGCAATGAGACAGGTCCGCCGCGAAAATTCCTTCTGTTCGGGATTACGGGCAGCGGCAAGACGGAGGTGTACCTCCGGGCCGCCGAGAAATGCCTGGAGCTCGGCCGGTCTGTGCTCGTCCTGGTGCCTGAGATCGCGTTAACGCCTCAGACCCTCTCACGCTTCGCATCCCGGTTTCCCGGTAAGGTCGCCCTCCTTCATTCAGGCCTCCAGCCCGGGGAGCGATTCGATCAGTGGTGGCGCATCGCAAACGGCGACTTTCCGATCGTCCTGGGCTCGAGGAGCGCCGTATTCGCTCCGATCCGCGATCTTGGCCTGGTCGTGATCGACGAGGAGCACGAGTGGACGTACAAGCAGCACGACCCGGCGCCTCGATACCACGCCCGTGCCGTGGCCGAGCGGTTCTGTATTGAGCACGGCGCCGTTCTGGTCGCCGGCAGCGCGACGCCGGACGTCGAGACGTTCAGGCGCGCCCGGCAGTCTGATTTCTACCTCCTACGACTCCCCGCACGTGTGGGAATCGAGGACAACTCACCGGGGTTTGCGTCGTCCGGCCGTGCCGCGCTCTTATCCGGCCCTGATCGGACCAGCGCCGGCCAGGCCGGGGTCAGCATCGTCGACATGCGGGAAGAGCTTCGCTCGGGCAACGCCGGACTGTTCAGCGGGGAGCTTCACCGGGGCATCGGCGACTCCCTGGATGCTGGTGGGCGTGTGATCCTGTTCTTGAATCGTCGTGGCTCGGCGGCGTACGTACAGTGCCGTGAGTGTGGCACGGTCCGCTCTTGCCGGCGATGCGATACATCGCTCACGATGCACAGCTCAGACCTGCCGGACGGTATCGACAGCCTCGTGTGTCACTACTGCGGATACCGGGTGCGCCCGAGCGCCGTTTGCCGCGTCTGCAACGCCGAAAATATGCGGCCGATGGGAAGTGGGACGCAGTCGGTGGTCGCGGAGGTTGAGCGAAGGTTCCCCGACGCCGGAGTCTTGCGCTGGGATCGCGATGTGGCCCGCACGGCGCGTGCACACTCAGAGGTGCTTGATCGCTTTTTGAAGGGCGAGTCGAGGGTGCTCGTGGGAACCCAGATGGTGGCGAAGGGTCTCGACATTCCTGAGGTCACTCTTGTCGGCGTGATCTCGGCCGACACGGGCCTCGCTATCCCGGACTTCCGCGCCGGCGAGCGCGCTTTTCAGGTGCTTACGCAGGTCGCGGGGCGCGTCGGCCGCGGCCCTGAGGGCGGCTCGGCCATCATCCAGACCTTCCAGCCCGAGCACTACGCAATACAGGCCGCCGCCGCCCAGGACTTCGAGGCGTTTTACGAGATAGAAATCGGCCTTCGTGCGGACCACGCAGACCCACCGTTTACGCGCCTGATCCGCCTCGGCCATTCCCACTACGACGCGCCCGCAGCGCTGGAAGAGGCAAAGCGCGTCGCCGCGGTCCTGAACGATGAGAGGACCGTGTCAGGCGAGACGGGGACCGAGGTCATCGGCCCAAGCCCTAGCTATCCTTTTCGCATGCGTGGCGTGACCCGGTGGCACATCATCTTGAAGGGCGCACACCCGGAACGCTTGTTGGATCGTGTCACGCTCGGCCGCGACTGGACGGTAGACGTCGACCCGGCCTCGGTGTCGTGACGGAGGCGACCCCACCCGCGGGGTAGATAACTTTGGATCGCCACACGACGACCCTCCAAACCTATACTTGTATCTAGTACAGGGCAGCATGAGCGCCCGCATTTTTCAATGACAATTCTTACGATCAGAACAGTTCCCGACCCGATCCTGCGCCGGAAATCGCGCGCGGTTCGTGAGGTCGATGACGCCGTCCGTAAGCTGGCGCACGACATGGTCGCCACGCTGCACGATGCTCACGGAGTCGGACTTGCCGCGCCCCAGGTCGGCGAGCTGAAACGTCTCGTGGTTCTCCAGTTGCCTGAGGAGGACAACCCACGAATCCTCGTGAACCCGGAGATTACCCGTCGCGACGGCGAACGCGATGTTGAAGAAGGCTGCCTCAGCGTGCCCGGGTATCTCGGCAACATTGTCCGGTCTGAGCGGGTGAAGGCGCGCGCCGTGAGTGAATGGGGCGCAAAGATCCGGCTTACCGCCGAGCAGATCTTCGCCCAGGCTCTTGAGCACGAGGTCGACCATCTCGACGGCATCCTGTATCTCGACCACCTGAAGAGCCACGAAGACCTCCACGAGGTAGGCGCCGACGACGAATCGGAGCACGAGCACGATTTCGCCGCCGAGGTCGAGGACGAAGGCCTCATGAAGAGCCGTGGCGAGAAGCGGGTGCTGATCGCCGGAAACGGTAGCGATGGGATCGCCGAGATCAAGGGCGAGGTGATCGTCGAGGCCACGGAACAGGACCTCAAACGCCTGTCCGGCGGGTAGCCGCTGACGTGGAGCAGCTCCTCGGTACCGTCGCGTCATTTATGTCCCGGCGCGGGATTGCCGCCCACGTGGTCGGCGGCGCGGTTCGCGACCGGTTACTTGGATCGCAGGGGCCGAGGCCGGGGGCGTCAGAGGCCGGTTACCGCGATATCGACATCGCCGTATCAGCTTCGGTCGTGGAGTTGGCGGACGAACTGGCGGAGGCCACGGGCGGCGTCGCAGTCGTGATGGATGCCGAACGGGGCCACGTCCGACTGGTTGTGGAGGACTCTTCGGCCGACGGGCATCAATGGCTTGACCTCACCTGGGACGGAGGGGATTTCGACTCCGACCTGGCCCGGCGTGACTTCACCATCAACGCGATGGCCGTGCCGTTGGATCGATGGGCTGAGCCCGTCAAAGACGCGCTGATCGATCCCCAAAGGGGAGCCGATGATCTGCGCGATCGCGTTGTCAGGGAAACGCGTCCGGGAAACCTTGTGTCCGATCCCGTCCGTCTGCTCCGGGCGGTTCGCTTTGCCTCGCAACTCGAATTCGAGCTCGATGGCGGCACGGCAGCCGTGATCGCCGACAACGCCCGCTTGCTGGGAACGGTGTCCGGCGAGCGCGTGCGCGACGAGTTTTTCGAGCTCATGGCAGGCCGGTCGCCAGCGGATGCGGTACGAGAGCTGGACAGGCTAGGGTTGCTCGATCAGCTACTGCCGGAGTTGACCGCAGGGCGCGGCGTTGACCAGCCGCGAGAGCATTTCTACGACGTGATGGAACACCAGCTCCAGGCGCTTGAGTTGGCCGGCAGGTTGGTGAACCGGGAATCCCGGTCGTCCGATCCGGTCCTTTCCAGAGCGCCGTGGAGGCCGGAGTTCGACGACTACCTCGGGGAGGTCATCGGCGATGGCCAGACGAGGGCGACGCTTCTCAAGACCGTCGCGTTGTTGCACGACATAGGGAAACCTGAGTGCAAGAGCCTCGATCCGCCGACGGCGGACAGGCCAAACGGCCGAATTCGGTTCCTCGGACACGACCGCCGGGGGGCGGAGATGGCGAGGGGCCTGCTGCACCGCCTCCGATGCAGCAGGCGCACGGTAGCTCACGTTTCCTTAATGATCGAAGAGCACCTTCGACCTTCCCAGATGAGCACGGATTGGGCGCGGCCCACGGATCGGGCAATCTTTCGGTACTTCCGTGACGTTTCACCTGTGGCCGTAGACACGGTATTGCTCAACCTGTGTGATTATCTTGCGGCGCGCGGCCCACTGCTTGAAGGCCCGGAGTTTGAACGTTATTTTGAGATGCTCGGTGATATACTCTCGCGCGGCCTTGAACCAGAGCCGAAACGATTCTCAGCCGACCTGCTGCTCGACGGGCGTCAGGTTCAAGAGCGATTCGGTTTGCAGCCGGGACCGGAGATCGGTCGGTTGTTGGGAGCGCTCCGGCATGACGAGTCGTCGGGCGCTGTGCGCACCAGAGCAGAAGCCTACGAAATGCTTGCCCGCCTCCTTAGGGCGGGCAGCATCGCGTCATGGGAGACCCTGATTGAGACGATCTCGAAGAGGACTGGTTCTGCTCGGAATCTTATTCGTCTTGAGCGTTGTCGTGATCGCGGTGCCGACGTTCAAGGTGGACACGCCTATCTGGGATCTGGATAGGGGAGACGACGACAACTTCCTGGGGCTTTCGCTCGGTCTTGACCTGAAGGGCGGCGCGCACCTTGTGTATCGCGCGATCCGGGAAGACGGATCGGAACCCACCCAGGAGGACCTCGAGGGCGTCCGCAAAATTCTCGAGAAGCGAGTCAGCTCGTTCGGTCTGGCGGAGCCCACTATCCAGCTTCTCGGCAACCCCGCTGACAGGGTTCTCGTCCAGTTGCCGGGTCTGAGCGGGGCATCGATCGCCGTCGGGTTCGACGGGAACACCGTGTCTGTCGAAGAGTTCGAGGCATTTTTGCGCTCTCCCGAGGTCGGACACCCGGAGGCGAACGCCAAGATCGACGACAACCAGTTGATCGCCGATATGGATGAGCTTCGCCCGGCCATTCGCGATCTTGATGGCACTGTAATCACTGAGGCGGAAGGCGATACGATCCGGCGCCTGCTGGAGGACGCCTTCCCGGTAACGGCGGTTATGTCGTTTGCCGTCGTCGACCCACTGACCGGTGAGCTCCCGGTGACGGACCCGGACGGCGCCGTCGTTCCGCAGCCGGCGGCGACACCGGCGCCTGATGGTGGAGACCCGGGCGATCCAGCGCCGGTCGACGCGACACCCGTTCCGGCCGACGAACCTCCGGTCGACTCTACACCCGTACCCGCGGTCCCCGAGATCACCACCGCCCAGATCCAGGCCGTTCTCGCCGGCCTTGGCCAGTCAGATGCCGTGGTGACTGAAGTCTCCGAAAACGGGTGGTCGATAGAGTTGCTCGGCGTTCGCGCGCCGGAGCTGGACGCAGACGCCAATCCATTGCCCACACTCGTCGACGAGGTGCAGGACGCGCTGGAAGAACTATCCCCGTTGTCGTTTTTCGCGACCGTCGGGACCGTGAACACTTACGTGGTCGGCGGCGGCGTGCAGGAAGCCAAGCACCTGATCGGCCAGACGGCACAGCTCGAGTTCAGGGAGCGCAAGTGTGGAAGCCTTGCGCCGCCGACGCCCGACACGGTCTGGCCGCCCGACGGCCTGTCTGCCACAGACTGGCTCACGCTGCGGTGTACCGACCCGACGTACTGGAGCCCGCCATTCGGCGGGGGCGAGCAGGACATCGATATCCAGGGCTCGGACCTGACGGACGCATTTGCCGGTACGCAGCCGGGCGTCGTGGGTCCGGTCGTCAACATCAGCTTTAATGACCACGGTTCGGACGTTTTCTGCGACGTGACCGGGAGGATCTCCCGGGCGACGAACCAGGACGTGCTTGCGATCTACCTGGACGGCGACGAACTCGTCGCGCCATCGGCACAGGCGGCGATCTGTAACGGCCAGGCCTTCATATTCGGCAATTTCACGGCGGAGCGCGCTCGGACGGTATCAATCCAGCTGCGATCGGGTTCACTTCCGGTGGAGTTGGAGCTGATCCAGGAACGAAATGTTGACGCGACTCTCGGCTCGGATTCACTCAAAAAGAGCGTGATCGCCGGGGTGATCGGACTAACGCTCGTCCTGGCGTTCATGGTTTTGTACTACAAGGTCCCCGGTGTAGTGGCCTCCCTGGCACTGATCCTCTACGCCGCCATCCTCCTGGCGCTGTTCAAGCTAATCCCGGTAACCCTCACCCTGTCCGGATTTGCTGCGCTAATCCTCTCGATCGGTCTGGCCGTTGACGCGAACATCCTGATCGCCGAGCGCACGAAAGAAGAGCTACGGATGGGTCGCGCTCTCCTGGCGTCGATAACGACCGGGTTTGACCGTGCATGGCCTTCGATCCGTGACGGCAACATTTCTACGATCATCACCTGCCTCGTCCTGTTCTGGTTCGGGGACCGGCTCGGAACAAGCCTGATACAAGGATTCGCCCTCACACTTGGCGTCGGCGTGATCGTGTCGATGTTCACGGCGTTCTTCGCCAGCCGGGTGATCATGCGGTCCATCGCCGGAACCGCGTTGGGTCGGCGGATCGACTCGTTCGTACCGGTCGGGACCGTCGGCACAGATCGACCAGCCGGGGTATTGGAGTAAACAGATGCTAGATTTCATAGGGAAACGCATCTGGTTCGCCGGGTTGTCCGCCGTGCTGGCGATAGCGGCGATCGCGTTGCTCACGGTGGGGCCGGGTCTGAACGAGGGCATCGATTTTACCGGCGGAACCTCGACCACACTTCAGTTCGACGACACGAACATCCAGACCGACGATGTCCGAACGGTACTTGCCGAGGCCGGATTTGGCGACGCCATCATCCAGAGTACGGGCGATGGCAGTTTCTTCATCCGGACGGAGGTCCAGAACGACCAGGCGCAGGACGACGTTATTGCGGCGCTCGACCGTACCTATCCCGGCGCCTACACACGTACCGAGGTCACGACCGTAGGGAAGAGTGTCGCCGACGACACGGTGTCCAACTCCATCCAGGCGATCGTGGTCGCCTCGGTCTTCATCGTTCTGTTCCTGTTCTGGGCGTTTCGGACCGTTCCTGCGGCCTATCGGTACGGGCTCGCGGCTGTCGTCGCTTTAGCGCACGATGTGCTTCTCACGCTGGGCCTGTTTGTTGTCCTCGGGGAGTTGATTAACGCGGAGGTCAACGCCTCTTTCATCGTCGGAACGCTGACCGTGATCGGATACTCGGTGAACGACACGATCGTCGTATTCGACCGGATTCGTGAAAACGTCAGGCTCGGCGCAGGCCGATCGTTCCGGTCCGTCGTTAACCAATCGCTAAACGAGTCGATCATGCGCTCGTTATCGACCAGTTTCACGACCGCGCTCGTGATCGTCGCCATGCTTCTGTTCGGCGGCGAGACGCTACGTGACTTCCTGCTCGTCCTGCTCGCCGGTGTCGTGATCGGAACCTATAGCTCGATCTTCATCGCGGCCCAGATTCTGGTTTTCTGGGAAGAGCGGGGATTCTTCGGCCGTCGCCGGCCGGCCGAGGCGAGCTAGCCTCGCTGGGTCGTGAATTCCCGGCCGCGCCCGGGACATCGAGCGCCGCTTCGGCGGCATAATGGCCGGGCTCACGACAATGGACTGGCCAACCCGAATACGACGCACCGGTGATGCGGCACGTCTCAGGATGGGAGGAAACGGGATCTTGCACATCGGCGCACATGTATCCGCAGCGGGCGGACTTCCGAAGGCCGTCGGCCGTGCCGTAGACATCGGCGCCGAGGCGATGCAGATATTTGCATCCTCCCCGCGGGCCTGGCGTTTCAAAGCGCCGGAAGACGCACTGGTGGAGAAATTCAAAGAGGAGTCAGAGGCCGCCGGCATGGGGCCGACGGTGTTCCACGGCATCTACCTGTGCGCGCTCGGCTCCCAGGACCAGGCGCTCGTGGAACGCAGCGTCGAGTCGCTCACAAACCACATGCAGACGGCGGAGCGCGCTGGCGCACTCGGCGTTATTTTTCACCCGGCGAGCCACCGAGGGGCCGGATTTGAGGCCGTCCTGGACCAGTTTGTCGATGGCGTAAAACGCGTCCTTGACGCCGCCCCCGGAGATGCGCTGCTCATGATGGAGAACAGCGCCGGCGCCGGTGATCACATCGGCTCAAAGTTCTCGGAGCTCGGGGCGATCATTAAGGAAGTCGGTAGCGAACGGCTGCACGTTTGCCTCGATACTCAACATGCATGGGCGGCCGGCTATGAGCTGAACAAGGCGGAAAAGCTCGACGAGATGCTTGCGGAATTTGACCGTGAGATCGGCCTCGAACGTCTCAGTGCGATGCACGCCAACGATTCGATGCGTCCGCTGGGGTCGGCCGTCGACCGGCATGACAACATCGGAGTTGGAGAGATCGGAGTGGCCGGTTTTGAGTTGATGATGTCCCGTCCCGCGCTGGCCAACGTGCCGATGTATCTCGAGGTTCCCGGCTTTGAAAAAGGCGGGCCGGACGCCAAAAATGTGAGCATCTTGAAGAAGGCGAGAGAAGAGGCAGGCGCCGTCCGTTGACGCGGACGAATCGCGTACAACGATGAGGTCTGTGTCTAGGGAAGCGTTCGAGGGATTTGTTGCCGAGGCTCTCGAGGCGCTCCCGGATTTTTTCCTCGACCGGTTGGACAACGTCGGAATCGTGGTCGAAGACGAGCCGACGCGGGCACAGCGTAGATACCACGGACTCGGCCCTCGGGATACGCTGCTCGGGCTTTACGAGGGCGTGGCGCTGACCGATCGGGAGAGTTACGGCATGGTCCTCCCGGACAAAATCACCATCTTCCAGCGGCCGCTCGAAGAGATGTCAGACGACGTGGACGATCTGATCTACCAGGTACAGGTCACGGTCGTGCACGAGATCGCCCACCATTTCGGCATCGACGACGACCGTCTTCACGAACTTGGGTATTAAGTCCTCGGCCTGTCCCACACTGGCGTCCTTCCGTTCGGCGATACACGTTCGTTCGTCAGGTTATTGACCAACACATCTTCTGAACTGCGAGGCCCCGTGACTTCGATATTTATTATGGTTTTCGACGGCCTCCAGCCGTTGCAGATCACTCCAGAGTTGATGCCGCGCCTTGCCGCATTCGCAGCGGCGGGTGTGCGATTCGAGAATCATCACCCGGTTTTCCCGACCGTCACACGGATCAACGCCGCAAGCATGGTTACGGGCCGCTACCCGGGTGGCCACGGACTCGCCGGTAACACGATGGTGATGCGTGAGCTGGACCCCGCGGAGCCATTCTCGGTACTTGAACCCGGTTTGCGCCGGTTGTCCGAGAGCAATGGAGGTCGTGTTCTTCTGTCTCCTCCGCTCGCCGAACTGTTAACACAATACGGCAAGCAGTACGTGGCGGTCGGCGTCGGCACTTCCGGCAACGCTTTCGTCCACAACGCACACCCGGAACGATCTAACGGCGCCACGATCCATCCGGAGTTTTGCCTCCCGGACGACCTTTACCCGGAGATCATCAGCCGATTCGGCGAATGGCCGGATGAGGAGTATCCGAACGCGGCGCGTGTCCGCCACGCCGGACGTATCTTGACCGAGTTCGTCATGGCGGATCGACAGCCGGACGTCGCCCTCCTGTGGTCGTCGGAGCCTGACAAGTCTCAGCACCGGGACGGCGTCAACTCTGAATTAGGCAAACAAGCGCTTTCCGTCGCGGACGCCGAGTTCGGGCGGATCCTGGACTGGCTGGAAGAGACCGGGCGCCAGGATCAGACTGATGTTCTCGTGCTGTCGGACCACGGCTACTCGACCATTACCGACGTCATCCCGATCGAGGCGATGGTCCGCGACGCTGGGTTTCCGGTGGAGGGCGATGGCGGCGTGGTCGTCGCGCCCAACGGCGGTTCGGTGATCTTCTACACAAACCCGCCCAGCGAGGACACATCAGATCGGCTTGCCGAATGGCTGATGACGCAGCCGTGGTGTGGCTCAATTCTGTCGTCTGAGTCCGCCGGACACATTGCCGGGACGCTTCCGTTGGAGCTATCGGGCGGAGATGGCGAGCGTGCCCCCGATCTTGCGATGTCGTTCGCATGGAATCACGATGCCAACGAAAACGGGGTCGCGGGACACGCGTTCTCGGCGGGGGGTGCGCCCGGCGCCGGACAACACGGCTCGATGAGCCCGCACGAACTACGCAACACCCTTGTCGCTGGTGGTCCGAGCTTTAAATCGAGGCTCAGGAGCGCCCTCCCAACGGGAAACACGGATATAGCACCGACGGTCCTCGCCCTCCTTGGGCTGCCCGGTGGTGAGCAGATGGACGGACGGGTGCTGACCGAAGCCCTGAACGGCGGCCCGGATCCGGATGAGATACCGGTCATGTCGGAGCACCATTCGGTATACAGGAATGTGCCGGGCGGAACTTACAGGCAGACGGTCCGAACCTCCCGTGTGGGCGATACCGTGTACCTTGACGAAGGCGCGGCCCGTCTGGAGTAGCTGATCGCCGATAGCTGGACTATTTCGTGTCTGCCCTTGATCGAGTTCCTCGACGCGACACCCTTTTCGCCAGACGGCGATAATCACAAACGGCATCGTTTCTCAAGATGCCACGACTGTAATGCGAATTTCCAACCGGAGGAAACACCGTGATCGAGATGCGAGACGCGATGCGCGCCGTGAAGGCGGAGGATCCAAAAGCGATCGTGCTGCTGGCCGAGACGTCGATCATGGCGTTCGCCGACGTGTCCGAGCCGGAGGACGTCTACCTCCCCGTTGGCGCGATGAGCAAGGCGTCGTCCGTCGGTCTTGGCGTGGCGCTGGCGCAACCCGACAGGAACGTCGTCATCTTTGACGGCGACGGCTCTCTGCTCATGAATCTTGGTTCGCTGGTCACGATCGGGAAGCAGGCGCCGAAAAACCTGGTCCACATCCTGCTGGTCAACGATGTTTACGCGCTGACTGGCGGGCAGCCGATTCCCAGCGCCGAGCGCGGCGATTTGCCGGGGATCGCGCGGGACGCCGGATACAAGACGGTCGTCAGCTTCGACAACATCGAGCAGTTCGCCAGCGAACTCCCGGCGATTCTCAACGAGGACGGGCCGACTTTCGTGGCGCTGGACACCGTCACCGAGGTCACTAACGCCGCTGACTGGAAGAACTACCCGCGCCCGCCAAAAGGCTGGGTGACGGCAGCGCCGGAGATGCGTGAGTCGCTGGCTGGCGAGTAGGTGGCGGCGAAGCTTGCAAACCGGCTGTTACCCATCCAACGATCGGGTCATTCTGAGGGCCGGCAAGGCCGGGCCGAAGCATGTGCGGAGCCTGTCGAAGTGAATCTTGCCGTTAGCAGATGGCCGGCCCCCCCGTCCCTCAGAACGACCTTGTGTTATCTCTGGGGCGTGATTTCCGTGACCCGGCCCGGTAACCACCGTCGCGTCCTTACAGCAGCGGCTGCCAGTAGCGGCGGTTCTCGATCTCCACGACGTGGCCGATATTCGCGTCCACTACAAGGTGGCCGGCCGCAACGGTCAACTGCTCCACGACGATTCGTTCGATCAACGCCTTCCGGGTCGCAATAGATGTCGGCTTGTCCATGTCAAACCCGGCGCACCACTCGGGCTCGGTGAACTGGGCGCGTGAGTGAAGCACGTCGCCTGTCACGACACCCTTCTCGCCGTCCGACTCGATGAGGAACGATTGATGCCCCGGGGTGTGGCCCGGTGTGGCGAGCGCCCTCACTCCCGGAGCGATTTCGTCACCGTCCCCGGTCAACTCAAGCAATCCGAGGCTTTCCAGCGGCTGCGCCTGCGCCGGGATGTGCGGAGCATCGGACAGCACGCCTTCGCCCGTCCAGAACTCGTAATCGCGGGCCGAGAAGTAATACCGGGCGTTCGGGAACGTCGGCGCGCCGTCGGTCATGTTCCAACCGACATGGTCCGGGTGCAGGTGTGTGTTCAGCACAGCCGTTACCCGCTCGGGTCGTATTCCCGCCTCGATCAACCTGGGTAGCAGTCGCCCCTCGCCGCCACCGAACATCTCCGGCACAGAAGGTCCAATGCCGGTGTCCACGATGGCCACGAAATCGTCTGAAATAAGGGCGAACGCTCCAAAACTGACCCGGAACTTGCCGTTCTCATCCAGCGCGTGGTGAGAACGGTGTGCTTCCCATGCCTCCAACGGCACGTCCGGGAAGAAGTCCGGCGGGTCGAACGGCGGCGGTGCGTAATCCTCGATGTTCAGGACCTCGATGCGCCCGATTCTTGCCGATCTCGCCATGTCCTCCCCCTTTCATTTGCCGTTGTCTGTCAATAACCACATCCGTCCGTGGCCGCGCTCATCTCAGTCCGTGCGCACCCGCCAGTACCGCTTGCCATCCAGTTCCACGATATGGCCGATGTTGCCGTCGTAACGCAAGTGCCCGGCCGCTACCGTCAATCGGTCGGCGATCGCCCTCTCGATGAGCATCTTCCTTGAAGCGATTGCGCGTTCCTTATCGATGTCCGCCCGGAACGACCATCCCGGCTCCTGAAACTGGGCCGGGGTGTGAAGTACGTCGCCGGTGATCACAGCAGCCTGGCCGCCGGATTCGATCAATATCGACTGATGCCCCGGCGTGTGGCCCGGTGTCCCCAGCGTCCGAACGCCGATCAACAACTCCTGGTCATCCTCGACCAGATCAAGCACGCCGAGGTCCTCTAGCGGCACGGCGTTGTCGCGCACGTGGCCGGCGATATCCGCCTGTCCCGTCCAGTGCTCCCAGTCAACTCGCGATAACGAATAACGGGCTCGTGAAAACGTCGGCTTGCCGTCCACGATATTCCATCCGACGTGGTCCGGATGGATATGGGTGTTAATCACACACTCAACGTCGGAGGGTTGAACGCCGACCGCAGCCAGATTTTCGAGAAGCTTCCCCTCGACCCCGTTCTGGGAGGCGTGCGGTCCCGGGCCCAGCCCGGTGTCCACAATGGCGGTAAAGTCATCCGATCGCAGCACGAACACGCCGTAATTGCGCGGATACAGACCGTCTTCCGTAAGAGAGGATTCCCGATAGGGTTCCCACGCTTCGATCGGCACGTCGGGGAACGGCTCGGTTGGCGGCGCGGGTGGAGGGATGAAGTCGCATATCGCGATGATCTCGATGCGGCCGATCCTGGTCGATAGAGCCATTTGTCCCCTCCGGAGTTAATGCTACGGCGTGATCTGGACGCCGCCGCTCGTGAGTTGGATCTGCCTTCTGCGCAAAAGCGAGTTCAACGCGGACACGGACTGCTTCGATGACGGCAGCTTGAGGATCAGGCAATCGCCGTGTTGTCCGGACGGTTCGCTTATCTCAACACCCGCTCGTCCCCGACCCGCCGGGTTATCTGCAGGCGGTCGAGGTGCTCCAGCAAAGCGAGGGTGTATTTCCGGCTCGTTCCGAACATTTCGCGGACGTCCGTTATCGTGATCTGACCGGTGTCCGACGCATGTTTCCGCACTCCATCGACCATCTCCTCGTAGGCCGACTTCAGGAACACAACGTCCTCGGAGGCCCGGACCACAACGCCACGATCGGCGAGTGCGGCGATCAACTCCGGGTCTATCGGGCTGTCGGTTGGCGGCGAGTACGGGTCAGCCGCGAGTCGCTTCAAATACTCTTCGGTGATCGTCTTCTGGGCCGCGTCCATCTCGGGAGAGTGGCCCGGAATCCGGACGGTCGATCCGTCGTCCTCGATCACCGACTCGGCGACCAGCCGTTCCACCGACAGATTGAACACCGCCGCACGCATCTCAAGGCGGCTCCGCAGTTCTTCGCGCGATATGCCGGGCCGCAACGGAAATGTGGCGTGGTACGCGCCGACGGCGGTGGTGGCCGCCGCAGCTACCCTCGCCCAGCCGCCCGACGAGAAAAGGACACGTCCCTGGCCGGTCCCGAGGGGGACGGCGAGGCCGTCTTCGATCAGAGTCGCAATCTGTTCGCCGATGTTCTCTTCCGCGAGGTTGGCGGCGCGGGCCAGCTCGCGCTCCGTGGCCGGCTCGACGGATGCAAGCGAGCTGTGCAGGATGTCGGATTCAGATCCCTGGCGCAGCGTTTCCAGTCGCTCGATCGTCGGCCCGTGATTCCGGCGGTGTCGCTTGGCGTCGGGCTGAACAACGACGCCGCCTCCGAGCGTGTAGTTCGAGTCCCGGATTACGAATAGATCGTCTTTCACAATGGGCAGCGGTTTCTGGAGTTTGATCTGCGCCCAGCTCGTGTCGCCCGGCGCCAACTCGTCGACCGCCAGAAGGCGAATCCGCGCCGGAGTCTCTGCGGCTCCCGCATGAAATGTGACGGTGGCGTTGTGGCGGATGGAACGGGGAGCGTCCGGGATCAATCGGAGGGATACATCGATGGCGTCGGTCGCCTTCAGCCAGCCCGGCGTCGTCAGGACATCGCCCCGCTCCACCTCGTCGTGGGCCACGCCGCTCAGGTTGACGGCCACGCGCGTGCCCGGCAGCGCCGACTGTTCCGCCGTCTGGTGAGTCTGGAGGCCGCGGATTCTGCAGGTGACGCCGTCTGGCAGCAACTCCACCTCCTGGCCGACGCGCAACGTGCCATCAACGAGGGTGCCGGTTACAACGGTGCCGAACCCGGATATGGTGAACGAGCGGTCGACTGGAAGTCGCGGCCGGCCCAGGTCTCGCTTGTCCGGCATTTCGTCGAGCGCTGACTCGATGCCCGCCAGTAGCTCCGGAAGCCCGGCGCCGGTTATGGCGGACACCGGGAGTACCGGAGCGCCCTCGAGCGTCGTCCCCACCAGCGCGTCTTCGACATCTACCGAGACCAGTTCAAGCCAGTCCGGCTCCACGAGATCGCTTTTCGTCAAGGCCACGACGCCGCGTTCGATCTGCAAAAGGTCGAGGATCGCCAGATGCTCGCGCGTCTGTGGCATCACGCCCTCGTCCGCGGAGACGATCAACAGCGCGAGGTCCACGCCGCCGGCGCCCATCAGCATCGTCTTGATAAAACGCTCGTGGCCCGGAACGTCGACGATGCTAACCTCGCGTCCGCCGGGCAGCGTCATCCACGCAAATCCGAGTTCGATCGTCATCCCGCGCGCTTTTTCCTCGCGCAGTCGGTCGGGATCGATGCCTGTCATGGCCTCGATGAGCGTCGATTTGCCGTGGTCGACATGGCCGGCGGTACCGATCACGAACATAGGCCGGTTTGCGTTCTCCCGGGGCTTCGAGGTGGACAAGGGCCGCGGGATTTGATCGGCGGCCCTTACGTACCTGCGCGAAGGAGCGAAGATAACACAGGAACTCGCGGTTAATGCAGCCTATGCGCGGCGTCGGCCAGCGCCGCGAGGACGCTGGCGACGCGTCACCCTGAGGCATCGCCAGCTACGGCTTCCCCGCACCAACGTACAATCGCAGGCCGTCGACGATATCGGAAATCTCCAGAATCCACGAAACAACCTGAAATCACAGGGAAGGCAGCCGCCGCTTGTCATTTACTCACATATTCGCCGGTGATCCCCTGGACCGCGCAGACGCCGAACGAAGGGACGACCGGTGGATCGAGGAAGCACTGGCACGCGCTGACTCACTTTTCCTCCCGTTCTGGCGGCTTGACCCGCTGGCGACTGGCGGAGATGCCGCTGCGCTCGCATGGCAGGACAACGGGATTCTGGAGCACGCCGCTGAAGGCGCGACACCGGTGTTGCTGGGGCACAGGGATGGCGTCGCGCACTTCGCGATCGATGTCACTAGAGGCACAAAGGTCGCCGCGGATGTCGACGGGACCGGGCCTGAAGGCCCGGCGGCTCTCCTGGGTTTACCCGGCGACGCGACGTTCCAGGACGCTCGT
>JAQBUX010000315.1 GCA_027623795.1 Chloroflexota bacterium | reverse complement strand
CCACCCCCTGCATGCGGACTTCGCAAACCACGCGGTCGGTTTCGTGCGCTCTCCGTGGGAGGTGAGCCTCCGAGGAGATACTCTCAAACTATCGGTGAAACGTAGAGGCCTTCCGGAGAACCCACAGGGCTCCGGAGATCCATGGTGGTTCCGCCAGACCGTTGGCTCAACACGTGACCGTTCGCGGCGCCGATCCCCTCTGTTTGACGGCCCCTGCTATATGCAGGGGCCGTCGACGTTTGGGCCCAGGATCTGACTTCTCGTCTATGGCTCACCGAGCGGAACCATCCGCCCTTCGCTACCGAGACCCGGACGCGGATGCAAGGAACGTCTCCACGGCGGATTCGTATCGTTCAGGGTCAATATTCCAGGCATGGACGTGTTCCGCGTCGGCAACGCGCTCATATGTCACGAGGTCAGGCCGGGCCTCCGCCAGCTCGTCACTTGTCTCCACCGGCACCCGATCATCGCTGTCGCCGTGGAAAAGCAGGATCGGCGTCGTCAATCGATCGACCCCGCCCAGGTAGCCCATATCATCGAACTCGACGTCGAAACGCTGCTCGGTCATGAAGCGTGCGGTTGAAGTCACGAATCCGGGAACGTGCCGATCCGCTGCGGCCTGCTCAACCACGCGACCCAGATCGAGCATCGGCGCATCAAGCACGACGCCGGAGACGGAGGTAGCGAGCGGGGAGTTGTACAGGAAGCTCATCACGATCGCACCACCCATGCTGTACCCATAAGGAACGACCGACTTCGCACCGCTGTCGAGCGCGTACCTGACCGCCGACTCCACGTCCTGCCACTCCGTGATGCCGTACAGGTAGTAACTGGAAGGATCCTCGAACACGCCCGGGTCGTTCCGGTAGTCGATCACAAGTGAGGTCATCCCGGCGCGCTCAATCACCGGCAGGACGCGCAGGGCGTCGTCACGTCCACCGGCGCGCCCGTGGACGTGGATCACCCAGATATCGTCGTCGCCTCCTATCAACCACGCCCCGAGTTCGCCGAGCTGCGCAGCGAAATCGACATCCTCAAAAGGCAGGCCATGCGCTGTGAGTGGATCACCGGGGAACACCTCTCGAGACAGCCTGGCGGCCACACCGGGCGTCGGTAAACCGTCGAGGGGAGAGAAATCGCGCGTTGCGACCCCGTCGTCATCCGACAACAACGCCCCGACCTGGCCAGATCCCCCATCCCATTCGATACCCCACTTCCCGGGCTGGATCCATCGACCATCGCCAGAAGGATGCTCAAAACTGACCCGGTTGTCGGATGCAGAAACTATCTCAAGATCGAACTCGTCCGGTTCGTGGTCGATCTTGAACGCGCCTTCTTCGATTGCCCCGGAGTAATACCAGGAGGCCCCGAACAGGAGGACAGCGAACGCAGCAAGAGTTGCGACGACAATCGTGACGATTCGCCGGCGTGAGATTCTGAACAGTTTTATCAAACCTCGGCATCGGTGGGTAACGGGTTCGCCGGCGAATCGAGCAGGGCCGCGTCGCCCGAGAGTCTAGCGGGACTGCGCAAAAGCCGTGAATGCCCATGAGTTCGATTGATGTCCGTTTTGAGCCGGACGCGGTAGCCTTTCAACATGACGCCCGGGTCCGACACACCTCAGATTCACGGCCCGCCTGGTCCGCAGTACTGCGCGTTCTGCTCCGGTCCTCTTGCCGACGGCCACGATTCTGGCTTCCCGGTCTGTGAAAGTTGCGGACGGGTGTCGTACCTGGACCCCAAGCTCGCCGCCGCCGCCATGGTCGAGATCGACAACGAGCTGCTACTCGTCAGGCGCGCCATCCAACCGGCATACGGCAAGTGGAGTTTCCCGTCTGGCTACGTCAACAGGGGAGAGCAGGTCGAGCGCGCCGCGGAGCGCGAGGTGTTGGAAGAGACGGGACTCGAGGTGAGGACGGACTGGCTCGTTGGTCTCTACTCTGAACCGGGAAAGTCTGTCGTGCTGGCCGTCTACAGTGCGAGCGTTGTGGGAGGTGATCTTATCGCTGGCGACGAGACCCTCGATTCCGCCACCTTTCCCTATGATCGGCTTCCAGAACTTGCGTTCGGCGGCGACGCCAAGATCGTCGAGGAGTGGCTCACCGGCAAGGCGGGGCGGACACTACCGGGCGCCTGACCCGGTCTTGCGCCGCGAAGAACATGCCATGAACGGACCGGTTCCGGCGGCGCCGTGCATATGTAGCATTGTGTTGAAAAAGGCACACGCCTGGAACTGCCAGTTTTCGGGGGGTGGCGAGTCATGAGTTGGAACCAGAATCGACGAGCCAGGCCCCGGTAGCATCTGACGCCGGACGCAGGTTGACGCCCGGAACAAACCGATTGACGAACGGAGCCGCGGAACCGTCTTGATCGATCCACTGGAGGCTGCGCGCGTCCTGGCGCGCGAACGCGGCGGCGCGATCGTTGTACCGCATCCGTCTAACGAGCTGTACTGGTCGGCAGTATCAGACGCCCCGGACCTGGACTTTCTGCCGCCTCAAACGGACGGGGAGGTGGCGGCATTCTCCCTGGGATTGGCCATGGCGCGACCCGACGACCGATTCATCATCCTGGACACTGATGAAGGGCTTCTGTCGAGTCTGGGAACCCTGGTGACGATTTCCGACGCCGAGCCGACCAACCTTGTTCATGTCGTCTTCCAGAGCGGCAAAAGGCAGGGCGCCGCCTGCCTGCCGCTCCCGGGGGCGGATCGGACGGACTTCGGCTTGCTCGCCCTGGGCGCCGGGTACACGAACGCGCACCAGTTTGACGATCTTGAAGAGTTGGCGAGCGAGGCCTCTCGCATCATCGCCGCGCCCGGTCCAACCATGGTGATCGTAAAGATCGGGCCGCCCGGTCGTGCCCACAACATCGCGGACCCGCCGCGCCGCTACGACATGACGGACGCAGTCCGGCGATACCGCGACACATTATCTGGTCGTTAAGCAACAATTCTGGAAGCGATTTCAGTGTGACGGCGCGCAGGGAGCCACGTCGGCCAGCCAGAATACGCCCATACGCCGAAAAAGTGACCAATTGTGACGAATATCGTATTAACGACTTATCAGAATGATCTCTCCAGACGAGGCGATCTGGATGAAATCTGTAGACGCGAAAAGGCCCCGATTGTGGAAAACCGGGGCCTTTGCAGACTGGGCGATCTT
>JAQBUX010000314.1 GCA_027623795.1 Chloroflexota bacterium | reverse complement strand
TTTCTGTGACGTCGCAGCGTTGTCCAGGTACACGAGCGGACGACCGTTCACCTGTCGCGCGAGTATTGGAAAGTCGGCGCGAATCTTCTTTACGTCCAGGGGCGCCCCGGGAACCATTAGTCCGCGCCGGCCTGCAGAAGCGGAATCGTGGCTTCTATAACTCGGTGCACGAAGTCCCGTAACGGCTCGACGGTGATCTCGTCCTCGATCTCGGCGGCGAATCCACGCACAAGCATCGCCTGGGCCGTCGTTGCGTCGATTCCCCGGGTCTGCAGGTAGTAGAGGGCTTCCGGGTCCGTATGGCCGGCGGTGGCGCCGTGGGCGCACTTCACGTCGTCTGCGTAAATCTCCAGGCTCGGCGTCGTGTCGATTTCGGCGCCGTGCGACAGGATGAGGTTCAGGTCCTTCTGAGTCGCCTCCGTCTTTTGAGCGTCCTTCTCGACAAGCACCCGTCCGCTGAACACGGCCCGAGACTTGCCGGACAACACGCCTTTGTAAAACTGGCGGCTCGTGCCGTGTGGCTTCGCGTGCGTGGTTGAGATGTGGTTGTCCATGTGCTGGTTGTTCGTCGTCAGGTACAGCCCGTGGAGCGTGCACTCCGCGCCCGGCGCATCCAGCAACGTATGGAGGTCGTTTCGCCCGATCCTTGGTCCGGTAGCGAACGAGATCGAGTTGAACGCGGTGTCGTCGGCCTGGTAAACGCGCGTCGTGCCTATGTGGAACGTCCGTTCGTTCTCCACAAGCACGCGGAAGTGATCAATGCTCGCGCCCGGCTCCAGAACGAACTCGGCGACAGGCGCAGTGAACCCGTCGTCATCGCCGAGGCTGACATAACTCTCGATCACCGTCGACCGAGAGTTGGCGCCGGCCACCACAAGGATGCGAGGGAAGGTCGCTCGTGAGCCGCCCGGCGTCGTCATGAACAGCAGGTGAACGGGCGTCTTTTCGTCGATGTCGTCCGGTATCTGCACGAATGCGCCGTCGGCGAGAAACGCCGTGTTGAGCGCGCTGAACGCGCTTTCATCCGGTGAAGCGTGGCGAGCCAGATTTGCTTGCACGATTTCGCTGTCAGCAACGTCGGACAGGTTAACCGCCTCGATGCCCGAACTTGACGCCCGGTGGGACAACCCGTCGGAGTATCGGCCATCGATGAACACGAGAGTCGTCCAGTCATCGCTCCACGGCGCACGCTCGCGCGCCGTATCGAGTGTCACGGCATCATGCGGCGCGGGTTGAATCCTGAACGTGCCGCGGTCGAGCGGGGCCAGGTTCGTGTACTTCCACAGCTCGTTGCCGCGCCGCTCGGTCGGGAAGCCGACAGAGTCGAAGTGGTCCCAGCCCCGCTGTCGAAGCTTCGCCAGCCATTCAGGGGCGGGACTTGTTTCGTTGAGCGTCTTAAAGTCGGCGAGATACTTCTCGCCTCTGGCGGTGGCCAGCGTCATCGTTGTCTTTTACCTGTCTGCCGGTACGTAACAAATCTCTTGAGGATGGAGCCGGTATGTCCGATCATCCGGCGGCGGCGGCGACATACCGCTCATATCCAGACTTCTCCACCTGCAGAGCGAGCTCCGGGCCGCCAGACTCAACGATCCGGCCGTCCACCAGTATGTGAACGATGTCCGGCTTGATGTAGTTGAGCAGCCGCTGGTAATGCGTGACGATCAGGAAAGAGCGCTCCGGGCTCCGAAGGCTGTTCACGCCCTCCGCCACGATCCGCAGGGCGTCCACGTCCAGACCGGAGTCGGTCTCGTCGAGGATCGCAAGTCGGGGCTCCAGAATCTCAAGCTGGAGCATTTCGTTGCGCTTCTTCTCCCCACCCGAGAACCCTTCGTTCAGGGAACGTTTCACCAGGTCAGGGTCGATGCCCACGGCCTCAACTTTGGCATCGAACATCGCAGAAAACTGCCGAACGCTGAGCGGTTCCTCGCCGGCGAAACTTCGGCGGGCGTCTACTGCGGCTTTGAGGAACTGCCACGGCCGTACTCCGGGGATCTCCGCCGGGTACTGAAAAGCCAGGAACATGCCGCGCAGCGCGCGCTTGTCGGGCATCAACTCAAGGATGCTCTCGCCGTCTAACTCGATAGTACCGGCGTTGACGACGTAGTCAGGCCGTCCCATCAGGACGTTGGCGAGCGTGCTCTTGCCGCCCCCGTTCGGGCCCATGATTGCGTGGACCTCGCCGGCTTTTATGGAAAGCGACAGGCCTTTTAGTATCTCGGCGTCCACCGTACCGACTACGGACGCATGGAGGTCGTTTATTTCAAGCATTGCGGATTGTGACTACTGCCCTCTGGCGCTATCGGCTGGTTGAAATCGATTCTGATCATTTCGGCTGGGGGCGGGGCGTGCGCGTGCCGGAAAATTCCTTCCGACCAACGCTTGTGCTACCCGACAGCCCCTTCGAGGGAGACCTTCAGAAGCTGGCCAGCCTCCATCGCGAACTCGAATGGAAGCTCCTTGATCACGTCCCGGGTCCACCCGGTGATGATCATGTGGTGCGCCTCTTCCTCGGAAAGCCCGCGTGACATCAGATAGTAGAGCTGGTCGTCAGAGACTTTTGATGTGGACGCCTCGTGCTCAAGTCGCGCGCTGGGATTCCGGACCTCTATGTAAGGCACCGTGTGCGCGCCGCACTTATCCCCGACCAGCAGCGAGTCGCACTGCGTGTGATTGGTGGCGTTCTCCGCGCTGGGCATGATCTTGACCTGCCCGCGGTAGGTGTTCTGGCCCTGCCCTGCGGAGATCCCCTTCGCAACGATCGTGCTCTTCGTGTTCTTGCCGATGTGGGTCATCTTCGTGCCCGTGTCAGCTTGCTGATGGTTGTTGGCAAGGGCGACGGAGTAGAACTCTCCGACCGAGTTGTCCCCCTGGAGTATCACGCTCGGGTATTTCCAGGTGATCGCCGAGCCCGTCTCGACCTGGGTCCACGAGATCTTGGAGTTGTCTCCACGGCAAATCCCGCGCTTGGTCACGAAGTTGTAGACGCCGCCCTCCCCGTCCTTGGTTCCGGGGAACCAGTTCTGGATGGTGGAGTACTTGATCTCGGCGTCTTCAAGCGCCACCAGTTCGACAACGGCGGCGTGCAGTTGGCTGGTCTTCCGGAAGGGCGCCGTGCACCCCTCCAGGTAGCTCACGTAAGCGCCCTTATCGGCGACGATCAGAGTGCGC
>JAQBUX010000313.1 GCA_027623795.1 Chloroflexota bacterium | reverse complement strand
GCCCACATAGCAGCCGCAGCGGACACAACACGCGCATCGCCAACGACCAGTGGTATCGACCGCCCGAGACCGGCTTCGTGCGGGAAAGCCTTGACCGTGACTTCCGGTCCGACCCCGGCCGGGTCGCCGAGTGTTATCGCGAGGATCGGTTTGCTCACGTTATGGAAAATCCTTCTTTTTGGTTCAGCCCCGGTTGACTGTTCGCGGATCCGCGCCGGGTCCCTAACCGCCCAGGAAGTCGATCACGTCGATCAGGACGCCATCATCCCCGAACGCGCCAGCCTTTGTGACGATCGGTACCCCGGCGAGCAGACCACCGTCGACGGTCCCGGCCGGGATTCCGGGGAACGGCTCGGCGTCCAACACGATACCAGCGGCGCCGGCCGCCCTGAGCGCGCCCTGCGCCGTGTCGCCACCGATCAGCACCAGCGCGCCCGGTTGCGTGCGCCTGGCAACCCGGTAGCAAATCGCCCCCAACTCTCTGACTAGCCGCGTACGAGTCTTGCCGTCGCCCGCTCCCGAGTCTTCAGAGCGCAGCAACGAAACGGCGACGTGTCTGCCCAGTTCGAGTTCCTGAACAACGCGCCCGACTGTGTCGTCCCGTAACTCGTCAGCGCTATCGGGCGCAAGGAGCGCGTACGGGTCGACCATGATCCACGCAACATTTCGCTCCTCCGCGGCGCGTTTCAACTGCCGTTCCGTAACGCTCCTCTGACTGCCCGAGACGGCGAAGACAGGAGCGCGGAGCCGTCCGGTACGCCCGCGCTCTGAACGCGGCAAATGGTCAACATTCTGGTCCGAGAGAGCGCGCGCCAGGGCGGTCGTCGCCCCGGCTGAACCGGCCAGGATTACGGACCCGCGCATGTTCGTATGCGTGTTCAAGACCGCCGCCGCTATCGCGTCCAGATCGTCGTCGGTCTCCGCTTCGCACACGGCGAGAGTTGGCGGACTCTCAACCAACTCCGCTACCACGGCCTTGAGACGCCCCTCGCAGCGTACGTCGTCGAGCGTAACGACGGCCGGTCTTATCCCGGTATTGGCCTCGATAAGCTCCACTATGTCGCTCGAAGACACAGGAGATAGCGGATCAAGCCCAACCTCGGATTCGGCCAGCGGGACGCCATTCACCCGGACACAGCGGTCGATCACGACCCGCCCCATCGCCGGAAATGATGGCGCGATCAGTGCCAGGCGCGGCCCCGCCCATCCGGCGCCGGGCGCGCTGTTGCGCGGGTCCGCCGGTTCCGAGGACAGTCCTGCGCGCGCCTCCATTCCGGCATGTCCCCTCAAGGTTGAGTCGATCTTGTTGACCAGAAAATCGAATCCCGCCGCGCGAAGTTGCCCGGCCGCCCGCGCCGCCTTATCGAACACCGGAAACTTGTCGCCGTGGCGCGTGTCAACATTGAGAGAAAGCACACGGTACTGGTCGGCAACTTCATCCGGCACCACGCCGAACACCGAGACATAGGTCGACATACCGGCGGCGGCGAAGGGCGCTGCCGCATCGAGAGCTCCGGTCAGATCGTCGGCGTAAATGCCGACGCGCGTCTGCGATTCCGTCTTCGCACGCACCGCCCGCTATCGACCCACGAAACGGGGCTTCGACTTGTTGACGAAAGCGTCTGTGCCAATCTTGAAGTCCTCGGAATCGAACGACCGGAACTGCGGACCGTCAGCCGCCGCCAGGTCCACCCCGTTGAGGGCCGGGTTTGCGAGCAGCGTTTCAAGAATCTCCTTGTGCGCCGCGTGTGATACCGGGGACAGGTCTGCGATCCGAGCCGCCAGTTCGTAGACCTCGTCCGACAGTTTGTCCGGGTCTGCGACGCGTGTCACGAGCCCCATACCGAGGGCCGCCTCGTGATTCAAGACCTCGCCGCTCAACACGATGTATGCGGCGTTGGCCGGGCCAGCGATCGCCACGAGCCGGCGCATCTCCCGGTATCCGGCGACAACGCCGATGCGCGCCACGGGGACGCCGAACCTTGACCCTTCCGCAGCGATCCGGATGTCGGTACTTGAGGCGAGTTCGAGTCCGCCGCCGACACATACGCCCTCGATCATCGAGATCGTGGGAACCATGAGCGAAGCGACCGCCTCCAGCGCTCCCTCGAACACGGCCGCGTACTCGATCGCTGATGATGAGTCGTGCCGGCTCGCCTCGAAGTCGCCGATGTCCGCGCCGGCCGAAAACGCGCGCCCACCCGCGCCGCGGAACACGACGACCCGAACTCCCGCGTCGTTTTGAAGTTCCCCGACCCGCCGGGTCAACTCGCCCCACATGTCGAGGGATATGGCGTTCATCTTCTCGGGACGGTTCAGAACGACGGTCGCGACCGGCCCGTCGCGTTCGACTAGGATTACGTCTTCGGGCATCAGGAGACTGGTTATCCCTTCTCACATGAAGAGTTTCGATGTGTGCTGCGGCGACGCGGCGTCGGTCCACCGTCGGGTACGCAATTATGCGGCCAGGAAGGGTGTTGGACCGAAGCCCGGCGGCTCGCCCAAGGTTCGGGTTCCTCACAAGGACGACACGAGTTTCAGGAGAACGGCATGACGTTACGGGTCGCTATCAGCGGGGCCACCGGGCTCGTGGGCGGCGCTCTTTCGTTCGCGCTTCGGGCGCGCGGCGACGAGGTGACGCGACTCGTGCGACGTGTTGCGGCCAGGGGTGAGTCCGAAGCGCGGTGGGATCCCGTGGCTGGACGCGTCGACAGGGACGCGCTCGAAGGCCACGACGCCGTCGTCCATCTCGCGGGAGAACCGATCGCCAGCCTGCGATGGACGCGGGACAAGAAAGAACGTATTCGCTCCAGCCGGGTCGACGGGACACGCCTCCTCGCCGAAACGCTCTCCGGGCTTGAACGCCCTCCCGCAGTGCTGGTCTGCGCCTCCGCCGTCGGGTTCTACGGAGACCGCCGGGACGAGAACCTGGACGAATCGTCGGAGCCGGGTGATGGCTTCCTGTCAAACCTGGCCGTCGACTGGGAGGCGGCCTGCGAACCCGCATCCGGCGCCGGGATCAGGGTCGTCAATACCCGCTTCGGCATCATCGTCGACCGTTTGGACCCCCTGATCACACGCCAGCTTCCACTTGCCCGCTTGGGGCTTGGTGGGCGCGTCGGTAACGGACGGCAATACATCAGTTGGGTCGCGACAGACGACGTTGTCGGGGCGATCC
>JAQBUX010000312.1 GCA_027623795.1 Chloroflexota bacterium | reverse complement strand
GATTTTGGCCCGCTGAGGCCATCTATCATCACCAATTCCGTCCGAGCATGGCTTCAAACGAGCAACCATAGATTCTTCAGCAGCCTGCTAGGTCGGTATTCTGAATCTCGAATCTTAAGTGCGCTTCCGGTTCGTCCTGACCATTGTGGCAGTGATACTGATTCTGATCGGCGTAATTGCGACACCAGCCTCAGGGCGCAGGGCGTATTGCCATACGCCCTGCGCCAACCCTACTCCAAGAATATCCGGCCTCCGCTCAGTCGTCCTGGCCGCGCTTGGACCAATCGTCCTTCTCGAACATCTGTAGCCCCGGGTCCTGGATGATGCCGTCGATCACCGTCGGCGGGTGCGCCAGGATGTAGTCCTCGTCCAGCTCTATGCCCCAGCCTGACCCTTCCGGTACATGAAACTCCCCGTCGATCACCTCCGGGTAGTTTGTGCCTGCCTGCTTCACGCCGGGGTCAGCGAAGTCGTTGAAGTGCTCCAGTATTTTGGCGTTCCGAAGCGTCAGGCTCAGGTGCAGCGCGGCCATGGTCGAGACGATCCCGCCGACGTTATGGGGAGCCACCATCATCGAGTAGGTCTCGGCCGTCGCCGAGATTTTCTTCGTCTCGAGGATTCCGCCGCACTGGGTGATGTCCGGCTGGATGATGTCCGCAGCGCCGCTCTGCCAGAGCGCGACAAATTCCTGCGCCCCGTAAAGCCGCTCTCCCGTCGCTATTGGCAACGAGGTGTGCTGGCGGACAGAGGTCAGCGCAGGGATGTCACCGGGCCGCGTCGGCTCTTCGATCCAGGCAGGGCTGTACTTCTCCACATGGCGGGCGATCTCGCGAGCCTGGGCGGGCGTGAACCGGCCGTGCATCTCCAACATGATCTGGGCGCGCGTCCCGGCGACCGACGCCACGGCCTCGACGAGGTCTAATGACTGGTGGAACTGTTCACGCGTTAACTCAAGATCGCCATTGCCGAACGGGTCAAACTTCATCCCTTTGTACCCGCGGTCTAGGACCCGCGTAGCGGCGGCGGCAAAATCTTCAGGAGACCGCTCCACTGTGTACCAGCCGTTTGCGTACGCCGGCATCGTGTCACGCACCTTGCCGCCGAGCAGGTTGTACACGGGCTGACCGCACGCCTTGCCGATGATGTCCCAGCAGGCGAGCTCCACCAGTGCGATACCGGTATGGACAACCTCGCCTGCTTTTCCGAAGTCGAGCAGCGTCATGCGACGGAACAGCGCTTCGACGTCGAACGGGCTGTGTCCGACGAAGTGCCTCTGAGCGTCCTTGAGGTACTCGACCACGGTATGCGTCTTGCCGAGTACCCGCGCCTCTCCTACACCGGTCAGCCCCTCGTCTGTCTCAAGGATCAGGTAGGTCAGATTCCGCCACGGCGTGCCAAGGACGAGAGTTCGGAAGCCGGTGATCTTCATCAAGAGTCCTCTACTGGTGATCTACAGCCGCCGGGAGGAATCCTCCCCGGGTGAACGGCTGATATTCTATGCGCCCTGGAAATGACTCAAGGCCCTGGAATTTTTGAAACTCCGGGTTCTGGGACTCCCGGGGACAAAGGACACAGCCCATGTCCAACGGGGCACGGTCATTACCCATTTTTTCATAAGAACAGGGACACCATATGAACCTCCTTCTTCTCAGCGGCGGCAGCCATCCCTACAGCGAGACCACTCCGGCCTTAACCCGCATCCTCGCGGCGGCAGGACACACCGTGGACGTGAGCGATTTCGCGTTCGAGTTGAACGTGCCGTCCACGGACGGGTATGACGCCATCGTGTTGAATACACGGCGAAGGGATGACTCGAACAACAACCTCTCGGAGATTCAGCGTGAGAATCTGCGCCGGTTCGTGAGCGAAGGCGGCGGTTTGGTTTCGGTCCACATCTCGCCAGACTCCTGCCCGGATTGGCCGGAGATGAAGAAACTCACAGGCGGCGGATGGGTTTCCGGGACCAGCAACCACCCGCCCTTCGGCCGCTTCACCGTCAACGTCAAAAACCCGCAACACCCCTGTGCGGCGGGCCTGACCGATTTCGAGACCGATGACGAATGCTACTGCGATCTGGACATCCAACCCGGGATCGACGTGTTCATGTCGGCGGTTGTCGAGGGCACGGAACGCCCGATGGCGTGGACGCAGATGTACGGCGGCGGCAGGGTGTTCAACACCTCTCTTGGGCACGCCGGTGTCAGCATGCGAAATCCCTCGTTCCAGAAACACGTCTTGAACGGCGTCGACTGGGTTGGCTCGGGCGCATAGCGCCGTGGCGTCCTCCAGCGGGAGGAAAGTGACGTCGTCGTACTGTGCCGACCAAGGGGCGGCCGCGTTGCATGCACCGGGCAATCGGTCCGATGGTCGCCCTATACCGGACATCCGGCGGCGAACACGACCATTGCGCCGGGTTGGGGCGTGTGCCATATGCCCGAGGGCGGGGCAAGTCCCACCCCTACGGTGTCATGACCAGCGGGCGCCGTCATGGCAAAGATTGGCGCGGACCCATCGTCGAAGCGGCGAGAAGGCGCCAAAGACCACCGGAGCCATGCTTTGAAGATAAACGGGAAGGACTACCGGGCGGTCTGGTGGGACGGGGACGGCGTCGGGTACATCGATCAACGCCTCCTTCCGCACCGGTTCGAGATCGCCAGGTCCAACTCGGTTGCGGGCGTGGCCGAGGCGATCAGGGGCATGGCCGTGCGGGGAGCCCCGACGATCGGCGTGATGGGCGCATACGGCATGGCCCTCGCCGCCAAAAACGGCGATAGCCACACCGCCGCGTACGATGCGCTGCATGGCACGCGCCCGACGGCGATCAACCTCAAGGTCGGACTGGACGCCGTGATGTCGGCGACGCCAGACGCGAGCGCCATGCTTACCGCCGCCCGCGAGCACGACGACGCCGAGGTCGCTGCCGCCCGGGCGATCGGCCGTCACGGTGTCGCCCTGTTGGGCCGCGGCGCACGGGTACTCACCCACTGCAACGCTGGCTGGATGGCGGCGCAAGACTGGGGCACAGCGACATCCCCTATCTACACGGCGGCACGGGAAGGGTTGAGTCCCTTTGTCTGGGTTTCGGAGACCCGACCCAGACTCCAGGGCGCAAAGATAACGGCCTGGGAGATGGTCCACGAAGGGATCGACCACCGGCTCGCGGCGGACGGCGCGGCCGCCCAGCTCATG
>JAQBUX010000311.1 GCA_027623795.1 Chloroflexota bacterium | reverse complement strand
GGCCAATACCGGCCTGTCGGATGGCTGAAGAGAGCATCGCCTGCGCTTCTCATCACGCATCGGACCTGATTGTCTCTCCCCAGCTTTTTGGCTATGGGCGGGGTTTGCGGGATACACGCAGGGGCATGGCATACGCCCGCCTCGGCGATTTGGGAACCTAAGGGGGCGTATGACGGACAAATATCCGCCGCACGGCACGTTATTGATGACGCCGTTTCCACGAGCCGACAACCGATTGACCTACGCAACGTAAGGGCCGATTGATCTCCACCAGAGGGCGTATTGCCATACGTCCCTACGCGTCGACGCCGGGTTCAAAGTCAACTGGTGGTGTCCCATCGAGCGGATATCCCGAGGCGGGTCAACCGCCCAGAGCGCGTAAAGCTTCCCGGGCCCGCGGGTGTGGCGTCACACCGTGGCGCTCCATTTCCGCTGTAATCGCCTCGATATAGGCCCTTATCGCAGGTTTCCAATCGCCGCGCCGCGCCGACTCCTCGACCGTAGACAACCACGGGCGGCGTCTGACCTTGTCCGGGTCTATCTTATCGGCCAGGAATACCGCCGCCTCGAGCGGACCGAGTCCGGGTGCGAAGGTCGTGTGATGATGCGCTGCTGCGAGCACTTCGGGATCTGTGACGCCGCCCTCGTCGGCCATCCAGGCCGCCGCCAACATTCCGTGCAACAACAACGGCTGTTCAGACTCAAACCCGTCGGGAACGATGCCCCGGCGGGTCGCAAGCTCAAGCAACTCTTCGTCCGACGCGGCGCGGTAAAGGTCATGGCCGGCGAGCGCGAGATCTACGCGCTCAGGGTCGACGCCGAATATCGCAGCCAGCTCGCCACCGACCACGCGCGATCGCTCGATATGCGCGCGCAAGCCTTCAGGAAGACGTGCTACGGACATCTCTATGCGGGCGAGCTGTTCGGCGACCGAGTCGGACATCGGAGCAATCCTTCCGTCACGCGATCGGTCCCAACTTCCGGCCGCCGGTGATGTGCAGGTGGAGGTGCTCGACCTCCTGTCCGGAGTCAGTCCCCTGGTTGACGGTGAGCCGATAACCGGAGTTTTGGACGCCTCGCTCGGCGGCGATACCGTCCGCCACGATCACCATGTGGCCGATGAGGGCCTCGTGCCGCTCGGTCGCCGAGGCCAGCATTCCGACGTGCTCGAGCGGCACCACGAGGATGTGTTGCGGAGCGGCCGGGTGAATGTCCTCGAACGCCATCACGCGGCCATCCCGGAACACCTCCGTGCTCGGGATGTCTCCTGCGACGATCTTGCAAAACAGACAGTCTGCGCTCATCGAGCGACCTCCTCGGAGCGCGGTTCGGGCGTGTTCGATATCACGCACCAGTCGAGCCGTGACAGCTGACGGTCCAGACGCAGGGAGGCGCTGGACGGGAGCATCTGAGCGATCCACTGCCCGGGGTAGAACAGTCGCCAGTTGGTGAACACGGTCACGCGATCTTCGACCTCCGTCAACACCGCGTATCTGTCGCACATCAGTCGCGTAGATGTATCTACCGTGGCCGTTTGCATCTCCCAGTACGGCTGGTCGGAGAAAAGAGCGATGTGTTCGCCCGGTTTCCGATATATCACGTCTGGATCGGGCAACGGGCCGGTCAACTCGAGCACGAGGAGACCGTCGTCGGTCAGGTACTCAAGATAACGCCGTATCAACAAGGCGAGCTCTGTGGCCGGAAAGTTGCAGCATTGGCTGGACAATAGCTGGATCAAGTCAAATTTGCGACCGGGATCGTAGGTCTCGATGTCGGCCTCGACGAACCCGATGTCACGAACCCCGCGCTTGTCCGCTTTCTCAAGCGCCCTGTCTATCGCCGCGCCGCCGACATCGACGCCGATGACGTCGCAGCCGAGCCAGGCGAGTGCGATGGCGTGCCGGCCAGCCCCACAGGCGAGGTCGAGAACGGAGGGCAGGGCGTCGCCGGCAGCGTCCGGGTGACTCTGTTTCCAGATGTCGAGCAGACGGGTCACATCCGGCTCGGGCGGACCCCACCACTGGGCGTTCTCGTCAGTCACACGTACAAAACGACGCGCGAAGTCCGGGTCGTCCCACGGGAATCTGTGCTCCCATGGACCGTCGGTGCAGGCTTTGAGCGCCGCCGCAAGTCGCTTCTGGACCAGGCGATCATCCAACGGCTGGCTACAGACCGGCCGCCGCGGCCAGGGTCTCCTGGTGCAGCTTTGTGTCCCCGAACGCCAATCGCTGTCCGGTCGCTCGACGCGTCCACAGGTGGAGGTCGTACTCGTGGGTGTAGCCGATAGCGCCGTGGCACTGGTGTGCGGTGGCGCAGACCCGCGGGTAGGCTTCACTCAGGAATGCTTTCGCGAGGGCCACCTGCCGTGTCGCGTCGAGCCCCTCCCCAAGGAACCAGGCCGCCTGCCTTGCAAGTTGCCGTCCCGCCTGGACGTCTATGGCCATGTCCGCGGCATGGTGTTGGATCGCCTGGAAGCTCCCTATCGGCCTTCCGAACTGGACTCGGTTCTGCACATAGTCGACGGTCGTATCCAGCATCTTCTGGCCGGCGCCCGCCATTTCGGCGCACTTTCCGGCCGCGCCGTACTGGAAAAGCTTCTCAAGAATCTGCCAACCGCCGTTCACCTCACCAAGCACAGAGGCTTTTGGCACAGAAACCTCGCCAAATGTCATGACCGACATCCGGTCTGAACTGGTGGTTTTCAATTCGCGAGAATCGACGCCAGAGTTGTCGGTTTCGACCAGGAACAGCGTGATGCCCGTTTTCGGATCGTCACCGGTCCGTGCGGCCACGATCAACATATCTGCAGAGGCGCCGTCCTGGACGAAGCGCTTTTCGCCGTTCAATATCCAACCGTCTTCGGTCTCTGTGGCGGTCATCTCGGACACAGACTCGGGGGACCACGCCGCCCCCGCCTCGTGGAACGCCAGCGCCGTCTTGAGTTTGCCCTCGGCGAGCTTCGTCAACAATTCAGTCTTCTGTTCATCGGAGCCGGCCATCTTTAACGCCTCAGCCCCTATAACGGCGGTCGAGAAAAACGGCCCCGGCACCATCGCCGCCCCGGTCTCTTCCAGCAGTATCGCCAGTTCGGAGAACGTCATGCCCGCGCCGCCAAACTCCTCCGGCACCGTGAGGCCCAGCCAGCCCAGTTCGGCCATCTGGTTCCACAGTTCTTCGGTGTGGCCGACCTCGTCCTCCTCCATCGC
>JAQBUX010000310.1 GCA_027623795.1 Chloroflexota bacterium | reverse complement strand
CCGATCGACGAAGCACGCAACGTCATCTACTACCTCGAAGGGCTTTTTGAGGGGGTCGTACCGGACGTAATTGAGGCTCTCGAAGATGGTCTGATGCAGGTCGGTGTGGAGCCCGGAAAGATCACGACACCGCTTCGATTCGGCTCCTGGGTGGGAGGAGATCGCGACGGCAACCGCTTCGTGACCGCCAAAGTTACGACCGAAGTTCTGCGGCTTCAGAACCAGCGCGCCCTGCGCTTGCTGCGGGACGCCATCGGCGGACTCGCTAGGGAACTGAGCCAATCGACACACATCGTTGGGGTCTCCGATGCGCTGCTGGCGTCACTGGAACGTGATCGGGAGTTGCTGCCGTCCGTGTACGAGCAGTTCCGGCGCTTGAACGCCGACGAGCCGTACCGGATGAAGTGCGCATACATGTACGAGCGCGTCCTCAATGCGCTTGCCGTCGCCCGCCGGGATGAGCCGTTCACAGGCCCCGTCTACAACAGCACTGCCGAGCTCGTGGCCGACCTGCGACTGATGTCGGACTCGATGAAAGCGAATCGTGGCGGCCACGTGGCAGCCGGTCGTCTCAGCCGTCTGATCAGGGCGGCGTCGGTTTTCGGCCTCACACTCGCCGCACTGGACATACGGGAGGACTCTTCGGTCACCGGCGCGGCGGTGGGAGAGTTGATCGACCTCGTGGACACCCCGGCCAAGGGCGAACAGGGGTCCCGGGAAGCAAGAGATCCCGCCGCGGGTAGCGGGTTCTCCGGACTGCCGAAATCCGAACGCATCGAGCGACTGGTGACGGAATTGGAGGGCACCCGGATGCTTGGGATGCCCACGGCCTCCTACAGCCCTGAGACGCGAGAAGTGCTGGACGTGTTTGAAGTGGTTCGCGGCGCCCAGGACCGCTACGGCGGAGAGTCGGTCGACACTTGGATCGTATCGATGACGAACGACGTGGACGACCTCCTCGCCCCGCTTGTGCTCGCCCGCGAGGCCGGGCTCATAGACGTTCGATCTGACCTCGTGCGCATCGACGTCGTGCCGTTGTTTGAGACCATCGAGGCGCTACGGGCAGCGGCGGACGTGATGGATCGCTACTGGTCTATTCCCGCGATACGACGTCTGCTGGAACTGCGTGGCGGTGTCGCGGAGGTGATGGTCGGCTACTCGGACTCCAACAAAGACGGCGGCATCACGACCTCGCTCTGGGAGCTGTATCGCGCACAGCGCGGACTGCGGGATGTCGCGGAACGGCACGGACTTGCCCTTCGGCTGTTCCACGGGCGGGGCGGCACGACAGGCCGCGGCGGCGGGCCGACGCGTGACGCCATCCTGTCCCAACCTGCGCGAACCGTCGACGGGCGAATCAAGATCACTGAGCAGGGCGAGGTGATCGCCGACAACTATGGCACGCCAGAACTGGCGCGTCGGCATCTTGAGATGATGACCGCCGCGGTCACAGAGGCGTCGCTCTTGCACACCGAGCCACGCCACGACGCCGCAACGTTAACCCGCTGGTTCGAGGCGATGGAGCACCTGTCCGCGGTCGCATTCCGCAAGTACCGGTCTCTCGTGGAGAGCGACGGACTGGTCGAATACTTCCTGGCGGCGACGCCGGTCGAAGAGCTGGCGGAGATGAACATCGGGTCGCGACCCGCCCGTCGCGCCGGCGCTATCTCGGGCATCGGAAACCTGCGGGCGATTCCATGGGTGTTCGGCTGGACTCAGACCCGGCAGATCGTCCCGGGCTGGTACGGCGTCGGCGCGGCCCTGGAGGAGGCCCGGTCCTGCGGGATGGCGGACCTGCTGGATGAGATGTTCCGGGAGTGGAGCTTCTTCCGGACCTTCATCTCCAACGTGGAGATGACCCTGGCCAAGACTGACATGGAGATCGCTTCGCTGTACGTCTCGGAGCTGGTGCCACAAGAGTACCGGGGGATATTCGACGATATACGGGCGGAACACGAGCGCGCACTGGAAGGCGTCCTCACGGTGACCCGACAGGATCAACTGCTGGATGCCTTCCCGGTGCTGCAAAGGACGCTGGCCGTGCGGGAGGCGTACATCGCGCCTCTGAGCTACCTGCAGGTGTCGCTGTTGGAGCGCAGTCGCCGACAGAAAGATGACGAGCGAGACCCGCTGCTCCGGCGCGCACTGCTGTTGAGCATCAACGGCATCGCCGCAGGGCTCAAAAACACGGGGTAGGGTGGGTAGGGGAGCGTATTGGACGTATTCGCCGGTCCTTCGAGAGCCTCAGGACGCGGTTGGGGGCCTCGGGCGCGGGCACGCAGTTGCCGGTCGCCGGTCCTTCGAGAGCCTCAGGACACGGTTGAGAGCCTCAGAACTTCGAGAGCCTCGTGTCACCGCGTGGTGCGACCTTTTTCGCGGTCAGGTGCGAAACAACCAGATCACGGCCAGTATCGGCGTCGCGAGGAGCGTTAGCACGAAGAGCGTCGAAATCCAGGTCGGCCCGTAAACGACGAGCGGGATGGCCACGAGAATCTGGATCTCGAACGTCATCAGGATGAACGTAAATTTGTGGTCCTGTATCCAGCCCATCAACATCCCCTTTGTCAGATGATCTCGGGAACCCGGAGCAGGACAGAGCCGCAACTTTGTCACGCCACAGAGCCCGAGGCCCGTTCGTTTACTCGGCGGTTTTCTGCTTCTTCCCGACAACGCGCCAGGCGGCGATGACTGCGACGATGCCTGTGAGCGCCATCGCGATGAAAGCAAACCGGGCCCCGTCCAGGAACGCGTCAGCCATCGCCCCCGTCGAATCGTCGCCGATCAGTGATATGTCCGGCTCGAAGCCGCGTGCGATCAGCACCCCGGTCACGATCGACGACGACACGGCGATGCTCGAGATGTTCCCGGCGTTACGGGTAACGTTGACCAGTGCACCCGTCGTATTGGTGGAGGCTGATCCCCCGACATCAAGCGAGGAGGTCGTGTTCGGGGTGTCCCACATGCCGAGGCCCATCCCGCTGATGAACATCACGCCGACGATGATCGCCACCGGGGTGTTCTCGCCGATCGTCGAATAGTACCCCGAGGCGATCGAGACCATAACGAGGCCCACGATGACGAATCGCCTCGTGCCGAAACGGTCCGAAAGCCGGCCGGACACCGTGGAGAAGATCGTCATGCCGATCGCCGCGGAGAACACCAGCAGGCCGACCTGGCTCGGCTGGAAGCCGCGCACCTCCTGAAGG
>JAQBUX010000309.1 GCA_027623795.1 Chloroflexota bacterium | reverse complement strand
ATCTCTCGCCCCAAGGGGATCGTTCTACTTTGCTCAGTAGGGGATCTTTTCACATTGCGCCGACACGGGTCGGACAAAGTAGGAGCATCTCTCCGGTTCGCAGGGCGGTCGGACGTGCGGGTTGCGGACAAGTTCCGCACTGTAAAAAACTCCACCGTTGGGCCGGCGGCAGGTTCCGGCCTTACCGCAGCCGACATTATCTTCTTCGTAGCTGGAATCAACGGCACCCAGGGTGGGGTTTCGGATACGCCGGCTGCCGTCGAGATCAAGGACGCGAACACGATCGCGGCCAACTTCTACGCGGTCAATGGGCGTATCTTCCTTGCGAAAACAACGGTCGCGACGGGATCTTTTATTGCGAGAGACATTGAGGTCTCCAAAGAGGTTCAGCTAAACGTCGACAGCTTTTTCGCCAACCAGCCGCCCGTGGCCGAGGCTCAGTCGATCCAGACGCTAGCCGCGATGATTGACATCACGTTGAGCTGCGCCGACCCCGAGAACGAGGACCTGACGTTTGCCACCGGCCCCGGACCGAGCGCAGGCACCCTGACGGGCTTGGCCCTCATTGTTCCGCCTCTCGTCCCCGAAAGGGACAGCGGCGTGGACTGCAACGTCAATCCGGAGCTTTGTACTCAGGGCCCCGTTTCAAGCGCGACCGTCAAATACACGCCAGCAGTCCCGGGCGGAGAGGATAGCTTTACTTTTACATGTACTGACCCACAGGGGGCGGTCGGAATGGCGGTTGTGTCGATCAACACGCCGGATAACAGCCCGCCGCCACCTGCCGTCACCGCAGTTGACGCGTGTCCTGTAGTTCCGCAGCCGGAGCCCCCCGCCCCGGCCATCGTTCCTTGCTCAGCGGACGTGGTGGAAGGCGGGGCCGTGGGCATCGGGCTGGACGCCGAAGGCCCGCCAGCCCCAGCGCTGACGTTCTGCATCCTGACCCTGCCGTCGGGAACGTTAACGGATTCGAACGAGTCGGATGTCGGGAGCGTGCCCTACCAGCTACCCGGCTCATCGCTGCTGTATACGCCGAACACCGCCGCCGGGACGACTGCCAGTTTCCTCTTTGAGGCGCGCAATTCCGGAAGCTGTGGCGATGTGTGCACCACACCCAATTGCGATCAGGCGACCTTTACGATCAGCATCGTTGAAGCTATCGCTCTTGCCGGTGAGGACCAGGAGATCGAGACCGGTCTCAACCAGCCGGTGCAGTTTAACGTGATCTTGAATCCCGGCGGCGTCGAGAAGAGCGCCGCGGCGCCGCTTTCGATTGCCAAAGCCGCGGCCGCGTTTCCCGCTGAAATCGCAGGTGGTATTGCCGATACGCCGCCGGAAGATGGAAGCGGCGACGTCACGGATGTTCCGCCAATCGTTGCTGCAGGCGTGGGAGTTTCTGGGAGCGGGAATCCGAGCGGCTCAGTGAATGATCCGACGGGTGATGCGACGCCGACCTCACCTTCAACGCTGGTTTGGACGTTGAACGGAGTCACTTTTGACGATGGCGGAACAGCTTCAGGCGTATTCCGTTTCAACGCGGCGACAGGGACCGCCACTGCTTGGGATATTACGACGACTGCCGGGTCAACGCTTGGAGCTTTCAGCTATACGGCGGCTGACTCCACCTTTTCGAAGTTCAATGCCGGTGACCCGCAGGACCGAATGAGCTTCTCGAGCACTAGTAGCCTACGGCAATTCCGCATCACGCCGACACAGGCGCTCACGGCTGCGGGTGGGGCGATTGCGCTGGATCTGAATACGGGCGGGGGCGGTTCCGGAGGCACGGAATGCATCAACTGTGCCCCGTTCCGGTTGATCACGGCTGGTTCGATTTCGGCCACGCCGACGGCGTCACCGGATCTCACAAGTGTGAGTCTGGCTTCGGACGGGACAAATTTGAGCGTCGATATCCGCTTTGATGCTTCAACGTTTGACTCTCTGGCTACGGGCGCATCCGTCTACCTTGACGTCGATCAGAACGTGTCTACGGGCTGTGATATTAATGAAGACGCGTTGACATGTACGCCGGGCACTTCCGACGACTCGGTTGGATGGGAGTACCGAATCCAGATTCCACAGCCGCAGAGCGCCTTTGATGGCAGCCTGACGGCACAGGTCGCGCACTTCCAAAGTGTTGGTTTGTTCTCCACCGTGCCTTTCACGCTGGAGAGTGATGGGTTTACCCTGAGTGTGCCCGTGGCCGGGTTGGGCGGTGATAACGACGGATTAAACTTCCTCGTCGAGAGCTTTCGACACAGCGGACCTTTTCCTTCGCCCGGAAACGCAGCTCCGAGTTCGACCGGTCTCGACTACGCGCCTGATCTCGGCGGGGTGCCCGGTACCGCGCAGGGTGACTTGGCGGGTACCGTCCGCACTCAGATCGAGTTCGACATCAGCTCGCTGGGTGACGAGAACACGGTTCAGAATCTTGTTACGGCTACGGTCAGCGTCTCGACAGAGAAAGGCGTCAACGACACCGTCGATACGATCTGGTTCGTTGGTGACAACAACGGCGATAGCGCTCTCACGCCTTCCGACTTCCAGGCCGCGGCCACCCAGCTGAACGCCGTGATGCCGGTTCCGGCTGGTCCTACCGGTACACCGGGAACCTTCTCTTTTGACGTCCTAAACTTGGTTCAGGCCGCGCGCAGTTCCAACCCGCCGATCGACGTTTTGACCTTCCAGGGTCGCGTGGATGAGCAACTCACTGGCTTCAATCAGGGCCTTCAGATCAAGACAACGAACGGGGCCAGTCCGCCGCTTTTGGAGATCACGACGCCCGGCTTGGCGATACCCACGTTTATCGAGATTCTCTCGGTGCCTCTTGTGACTCAGGGGACGATCAAGACGCTCGCGGGGGCCCCGGTGATTGTGGGCTCGACTTTCCCGGTGACAACGACCTTGGTGTTTACGCCGGCGTTCGGCTACACTGGTCCGGCCCAGGTGTCGTATCAAGTCACCGAGGGTGGCGTTACCGATGTGGCTCTCGTCACCTTCACTGTAATCTTCAACGACACTTGTACGATCGTCGGCCGGGACCCTGGGTGTGCGACGAACTAGTTTCAGACATCATGAACAAGACGGATACCGGCTATGAATGGCTAGAAATTGTGGATAAAGCAAAGGAAATGCAGAGCAGTAACCCCGCATTTCCAATTTGATTTCGTCATCCCGACCTTCCAGCGGCCTTCAGCGTCTTTATTCATAGGG
>JAQBUX010000308.1 GCA_027623795.1 Chloroflexota bacterium | reverse complement strand
CGCGACAGCGTCGTCGATATCCGATCCGATATCGGTATCGAACAAAATCTGGACAGTGTCGTCGCTCAACGGTCGATCCTTTTTTTTCATACCAATCCGAACTCCAGAGCGGTTTGTCGCAGGATTCCGATTGCGCGCGTATCGCGGATCGTAGCACCGCGCAGGCTTCTGCGGTTGTCGCGCAATAAACGCCGTGAAAGAATGCGCCACCTTCGCCAGCTCCCCGATTCACGATCAGGACACGATGCGCGCACTCGTCTATCACGGCAGGAACGATATCCGTTTCGAGGACGTGCCGGAGCCGGAGGCCGGGCCGGGCGAGGCCAAGATCCGTGTCGGATACGCTTCGATCTGCGCCACCGACATCGAGGAATGGAAGTACGGGCCGACCTACATCACGTCAATACCGACGGTGATGGGCCATGAAGTCGCGGGCCGGGTCGCGGACGTCGGGGACGGCGCATCCGGCCTGGCAGTTGGCGATCGGGTAATGGTCGACAACGTTCTCGTCTGCGGCGTTTGTTACTGGTGCCAGTCCGGCTCCCAGGCAACCTGTCCAAACATGGAGGTTGCCGGACTCGGGCGCGACGGCGGGCTGGAAGAGTTCATGACCTGGCCAGCCGACCATCTGATCAAGCTGCCGGACAGCGTGAAGGACGAAGAAGCTCCGTTGCTGGAACCGGCGACCGTCGCCGTCCACGCCGTGCGACGCTCCGGTGTGCAGGTCGGCGACTCGGTTGCGGTGCTCGGCGTCGGCACCGTCGGGGCGCTGACGGTGCAGGCGTTCAGGGCTGCGGGCGCCGTGGTCTACGCCGTGGACGTGCGGAAGAGTAGCCTCGATATGGCGACACGGCTTGGCGCCGATGAGGCCGTGGACGCAAGCGCGGGCGATGCCGGCGAGCGACTTCGCGAACTGACCGACGGCATCGGGCCAGACATCGTCGTCGAGACGGCCGGCGCGGCGCGCACACCGCTCGATGCATTCGACTGGGTGCGTCGTGCCGGGACCGTGGTGCTGGTCGGCATCTATGCGGCGAAACCAGAGGCAGACTTCAACGTGATCGTCGGAAAAGAGTTGCGCGTCATCGGGAGCGTCGCCGCTGGCGCCGGGGATATGAGGGCGGCGGTCGGGTTGGCGGCGGAGGGCAAGATCCGATTGGGAGAGCTCGTCTCGGACCGGATTTCGCTCGACCGCGTGATTCCGGACGGGTTCGAGCGGATGGCGGCCGAGTCGAAAGACGTATTTCGGATCGTCGTGTCGCCGGACGCCTGATCACCATTTCCAACTGTCGATTCGATAGGAAAGGCGGGAGCGATGCACTACGAGGGCGAACGGACTTATGGATGCCGCGTCTCAAGCGCGTGGACGTATCGCGGGCTGCGAACGGTCGTGCTCGAAAACGAACTGCTCCGCGTGATCGTGTTGGCGGACAAAGGCGCTGACATCTACAGCATCGTCCACAAGCCGTCGGACACGGACTTCATGTGGCGGACGCCGTGGGGCGTTCGCGACCCGCAGAAGTTCATACCGACCACCGGAGGGGCCGAGAATAACTGGCTCGACGTTTACGAGGGCGGCTGGCAGACCGTCGTGCCGCACGGAGGCTACCCGTCGACCGTGGCTGGAGCGGAGCTTGGACTCCACGCCGAGATGAGCACGATGCCGTGGGACGTGCGCATCGATGAGGACTCACCGGAACGCGTCTCGGTGACCTTTAGCGCGCGTGGCTATCGGACGCCGTTCTCGGTGACCAAGACACTGTCGCTGGCGTCCGGTAGCGCTGTTCTGACACTGGACGAGACCGTGACAAACGAGGCGGAAGAAGAGGCGGATTGTGTCTGGCTGGAGCACCTGGCGATCGGCGCGCCATTCCTGTCGGGAAACTGCCGGTTAGACGTGCCGGCGTGCACGGTGCTGACCGACGCCGAAGCGACAGCGCCGTCTTCGAAACTCGCGACGAATCATCGCGGTCCGTGGCCAAACGTCCCCGCCGCTGACGGGTCGTTGATCGATTTCACGCGCATCCCGCCGATCGAGGATCGGTCGCTGGACATGGCCTACATGACCGAGATGCCGGAAGGCTGGTACGCCGTGACGAATGAGGAGACCGGGGTCGGGTTCGGCCTCCGGTTTCCCGCCGATGTGTTCCCGTACCTCTGGTTCTGGCGAAATCTCGGAGGCGGATGGGGCTATCCGTGGTACGGCCGTTGCTACAACGTGGGACTTGAGCCGTGCACGTCGATGTCGAACGGTGGGCTGGCCGGGGCGATTGAGAACGGCACGGCGCGCCACTTCGGGGCGGGGGAGTCGCTGTCGGTCACGATGAAGGCGGTCGCATACACGGGTACGGGACCGGTGACCCGGATCGACGAGGTCGGGGTTGTTAGCCGCGGATAGCCGGGCGCGGGCGACCGATGTCCTATCGGGTGCGCATTGTAGGGGTGGATACCGATCCACCCCTACAATGCGCACCAACACATGACGGTTCGCCATTTCGGGCAAGTAAAACGAACCGCACCCCCCCAGAACGGCTCAAGATTTTCGGAACAACACTTCGAGGAAAAACATGCGCACACGGAAGTTCGGCGATTCAGGGCTGGAAACTTCGGCCATCGGCTTCGGCGGCTGGCCCATGGGTCGGGGCCAGTACGGCGACCTTGACGACGACGAGGCGATCGCCGCCGTTCAGGCCGCCTTCGATGGCGGAATAACGCTGTACGACACGGCCGCCGTTTACGGATGGGGTTACGGCGAGACGCTGATGGGTCGCGCCATCAAACCGCTCAAACGGGAAGACATCGTCCTCGTCACCAAGGGCGCCCGGGAGTGGGACGCTAGCAGCTCGGACCGCAGCGCCGCGACCGTCGCCGACTCAGACCCCGACAAGTTGCGGGCTTCTATCGACGCCAGCTTGAAACGGCTCCAGACCGATTACATAGACGTTTTCTTGATCCACTGGCCGGATAAGACGCGCCCGTTCTCAGACCCGATGGAGGTGCTGGAGGAGGCGAAGAAGGCCGGAAAGATCAGGCACACCGGCGTCTCAAACTTCTCCGTGGCGATGATGGAAGAATGCCTCCAGACGAGCCCGATCATCACCGAGCAGATCGGCTACCACATCTTCGACCGACGGCCAGAACAGGACGTGATGCCGTTTGTGGAGTCGCACGGCATGGGAATCATGGCTTACGGCTCGATGGCGCACGGCCTGCTGACCGGTTCCTGGAGCCCTGACCAGAGCTT
>JAQBUX010000307.1 GCA_027623795.1 Chloroflexota bacterium | reverse complement strand
GCGGCGAGAGATCACCCAGAACATCGTAGGGGCGGATTGGTATCCGCCCTCGGTCGATACCAATCGACCCCTACGCGTCGTCGCGACAGGTGCGTCACGCTTGGGGTGTGGCCGTCCGCCGCACTGTCGGGGCGGATCGGTATCTGCCCTCGACCGCGGAATCTAAACGTCCGCACTCGCGACGCCGAACTTCCTGAGACTAGCCCATCTGCTCGGCGAACCAGACGTCGGGCGGACCCTGCACGGTGGATTCCATCATCGCCGTCTGGAGCTGCTCTGATCCGAGGAACTCCTGTGCCTTCTCGGGGTCGGTCGCCTGCAACTGAATGGTCACGGCACCGTCGTCGCCCGCCTCTCGGAACAGGTTGCAGCTCGTGATGCCGTAGCTCCGCCGGATGTCTTCGTGTCCGTCGACGACCGACTTAAAGGTGTCGAAATTTCTGACCTTGACGCGCATAAATATCGAGGGCACTGATCGTCTCCTTGCCATAGACGGTCCGACGCCTGCGAGATCGTATCGGGCCCGTAAGTTGAGAACCGTTGCCTGCTTCGATGACGCAGCGAACGTTAAGGGTGCTTTCGGAGATCCGGGGCGGCTGATGCCATGAGCGCCGCCGAATCCGCGCTGACAGAGCTCCGCGCGATAGAGAGCCAGGAGTTAACGGCGCTTATTCAAGGCGGCCAATACGAGACGATCTGGGCCCGCGAGCCCGGTCAAGTTTTCGCCTCGATTTGCTGATTGAGAGGGTCGGCCCCAGATTGGAGCCGGCCCTCTTGTTTGTCACGTCGTAGGTGAGTACGCGTCCGAGTGTCCCTACGCGGCGAGAGATCACCCAGAACATCGTAGGGGCGGATTGGTGAACCTGTCTCAGAAACCCTTGTCTGGCGAACTCCCAGGTTGTGAACCACTTTCTCAACCTTTTTCCCGGAGAGGCAGTTCCACGGCCGCGTTGTAGGGGCGAATGACTATCCGCCCTTTCCGGCACGGTCGATGGACTCCACGCCCCGCCGGGGTCCACCCGGGCCGGTAGTCAGCGGCCCCTACAATGCGCTGGCGGGCGGAGGTCGTTCACCCATTCCGGCCCCTGACTTTTGAGACACGCTCTGGTATCCGCCCTTCGCTCGTTTGACGAGGACGATCCGGGTTCGCACCGCAGCGGCCCTTCGAGAGCCTCAGGGCACGCTCATAAGGGCGCACACATCGTCGGGTGCTGGCACGTTACCCCAGCAGCACCAGTCCCCACACCACGGGCACGTTGACCAGCGCTATGAAAACTGCGGCCGAGGACAGGTCTTTGGCACGGCCGGAGAGTTCGTTCCATTCGCTGCCGATGCGGTCTACGGTGGTCTCGATCGCGCCGTTCAAAAGCTCTGCCAGAAGAACGAGAAATAGCGGGAACAGGAGCAGGACGCGCTCGACGCCAGAGTCGCCCAGCCAGACGCCGACCGGCCCCAGGATCAGGGCGAGCACAAACTCCTGGCGGAATGACGTGTCGGTGCCAAGGGCGTGTCGAAAGCCCCTCGTCGTGTAACGCGCAGCCCTGACGAGCCGCATCGCGTTAAAGAAGCCCTTGTTCTGATCGATACGTCGCTCAGGCACGATTACTCATCCGTGTGGGCAAGCGTCAGGCCACGCGGCCGGAACGGACGCACTCGTCTGCGGGCGCGCCGCGTGCGTATCGCACCATCCGGCAAACAAGTCCTACTCGTACCGCGTCACGATGGCGGCTTCGAACGCGCCTTCGTCTATGACCAGGCCATGCCCCGGGTCGTCCTTAAGCGTGATCGTTCCGGTATCACCGTCGAACCTGATCGGGTCCTGGAACAGCGCCTCCAGATCTGATCGCGGGCCGGTGTACTCGTGCGGTCGTTCTGCGTGTCGGAGCGTGGAACAAAACGCCAGCGACGCTGCGTTCCCGATCGACGGTTGCGTCATGTGCGGGATGATCTGCATATCGTGGACCTCGGCGAGCGCGCCGATCCGCAGGATCTCGGTCAGCCCGCAGCATTTGGTCACGTCCGGTTGTAGCAGGTCAGGGCGTGCGACCTCGATAAGGTCCCGGAACTGCCAGCGCGTGTACTCCTGCTCGCCCGCCGACACCGGCACATCGAGGGCGTCTGCGACCTCCCGGATGCCCTTGTAGTTGTAGGGCAGCACTGGTTCCTCGTAGTGGTAGATTCCGAGCTTCTCGAACTCCCTGCCCTGCGAGATGGCGGCGCTCACCGAGTAGCCGTTGTTGACGTCGAAACTGAGCGGGATTTCGTCGTCCAGCCACTCCCGGCAGACGCGGAACATCTCGAGGTCCTTCTTCAGGTCGCGGTCCTGGCGGTACTGCCAGTCCATGCGGATCTTGAAGGCGCGGAATCCCTGATTCCAGCCGTCCTCCACCTTCTGGCGCATCTCCTCGGGCGTGTCCAGCGCGCCCCCGCCGATGCTCTTGTACATCTTGAAGGTCTTCTTTGTCGCGCCGCCCAGCAACTGGTAGAGCGGCATGCCAGCGGACTTCGCCTTGATGTCCCAGAGGGCGATGTCGACCCCCGAGATGGCGTTCGGCCCGGCGCCCATCACGCCGATCTTGTACGTGCCGAAGAACATGTCGTCCCACAGGCGGTCCGTGTCGCGCGGGTCTTTGCCGATGAGCTTCGGCTTGAGCGCCTTCTGCACGTAGACGGCGGTAACGTCTGACTGCACCACCGGGCTACATTCGCCGACGCCTTCGATCCCCTCATCCGTGTAAATCCGGACGAACACGCTGGTGGTGTTGAGCACGTAAGTCTTGACGTCTGTGATCTTCAATTCTGTTCCTGTCTTTGCTGGTATTCGTGTCCGCGGACGGGATGATTCAGATTCTGCAAAACAACGGTGGTTTATTTTGAAGCCATGCCGATGCGCTCTGCTCCTTGGTCGGTTTGGACACGGACAAGGAGTCGCTCTGATTCGATAGGTATGGCCCGTATCAAAAAGATCTTCCCGATGAAACTCCGGTCTAATATGCATCCGGCCGTTCCCGCCCGGTCGCGGCGCGGCGCAAGGGTAATGCAATGAGAACCGGGATGCGGGTGTTCGCGATGCCGAACCCGGACCATATCCTGCCCGCATGTGGACCATCTCATAAGTCCCTTCTTCCGGTGCCGCATGGTTATTGATCCGTCGATTTGCCCTTTCATTCACCGTCATTCCCGTGCAGACGGAAACGACGGATGTGTGGAGAGCGGATCGCTGAATTAGGAATCAAGCGTCATCGGTATAAGGGGGAC
>JAQBUX010000306.1 GCA_027623795.1 Chloroflexota bacterium | reverse complement strand
GGGCCCGGACCCGGACCGCCAGGAACCTCGCCGGGGACCCCGCGCACGCTAATCGGCATTAACAGGACGTAGACGCGTTGGCTGCATCTTAAGCACAGGCCCCCCAACCCTCTTCTAACGTCCGGTTCTTACGCACGCTAATCTAGTCGTCACGCTATGTACGGCGGCCGACGTTACGCAAGCTGGTGCAGCGACGCCGACCCAAGTCTGGAAATGGTTGGAAAGTTCACTATGGAAGGCTACTGCCCTCTTATTAATTGAATAAATCGTAAGAGTGACGCGGTGACGCGATTACGTTTGCTTGAGCGCTCTCTGCCAAGATCACGTGAGACGATCATGACCGTGGAAGACCTCGCTCGGCCAGCGCCTGGCGGTACTTGAGGGCCCGCACTCGGAGCGCTTCGTCGACTGCTCGCCCGGGGAGGTCTACGCGACGCTCCTGGACGAAGGGCGGAATCAGGTCTCTCGTAGCGCCGCCGGGGTAGCCCACTTTTACTCCGGCGGGTGGTATGTTTTTCCGCCGCCCTTGACACCCCTCCGGTTCGTCTTGACAGCCGATCTGGCTATTTGATTTCCGAGGTACGGCTACCTCCAGGAAGTCGTCCATGGTGGGCCTAACGGGACGATAGGTAGAACTCATCGCGACCGCTTCCATCTAACTTGATGTGGAGCCGGCGGGACCGGAACAATGAGCGATCGATGGTTTCAACCGGCCAATGTCCCGCTGAATACCTGCCAGGCCAGAGCGGATTTCGAGATCAGGCTGAGGAATATGTAAACGGACTCACCAAACAAGTAGTCCCTCCAGGGGCCGACACGCTTGTACTGGAGGACCATGTTCACGGCGAAACTGTTGAAGAAGATGAACAGCGACACGAAGATGCCGTATACGAACGTCGGCGGCGACGCAGAGGTCGTCGGACTCCACAGATAGAGGGCGATCACGACCCACGGGAAGACTCCTGCAACAACCCCGAACCAGTAGGGCATCCAGCCCGCCTCCCCTGGCTGCTCGTAACGCTCCATCAACAGGCCAAACAAGATCATTGAGGCGTTGACTCCGAAAAGTCCGACCAACGCACCGACGTCTCCGGATCCTGTGAGCAAAGCGATCATCACGATCATGAGCGACGCGCTGATCGAATACTCGGCCCATCGCGCATAATTACGATTGCATTCCAGGTTTCGCCGATACCACGGAAATACCCCGGGTGACACGATGATCCAGTGGGCGGCGGCCGAGATGAGCAGGAAGGCGGCGACGCCCCAGGCAAGACGGAACTGAAACAGTTCCTCCAACACCGGCGGCGATGCGCCGGGTGCGTCTTCCAGGAACGTCGCAGTCACCGGTAACGAAAAGTCGTTCGCCAGGGCCAGAACCGCGATCGCCTGGGCAAAGTGAAGCGCCCCCATCGACCCGTTGAAGATCCTCAGGCGTCGGTATCTGCGGTCCAGTGGCGTCCCGGGGATGGACGTGTCGGCGGCCGGTGTAACTGTCGTCATAACCTGATCCTCAACCGTCGGCCGTATCATTTCAATCTGCGCACGCCGGAAGCCAGCACCGTTACCGAGTGATTGCGCGGTTTCCGGCATCGAGGCGAAATCGATGGATATCGTCTAGTCTATGTGTCCAAGGGTAACGTCAGGGCGTTCGGTGGGTAGAAATCCGGGTGACGTCTAGGAGGCAAGATCGCCGGAGTGATCAAGGACAAGACAGCCGTCATCATCGGAGCGACCGGGTACGTCGGTGGGTTGCTCATTGAACCGATCTCTCAGCGATTCCGCGAGGTGCGTTGTGTATCTCGACACCCGGAACGGATCGCCGGGTACCTCCCGGGAAACGCAACGGCCCGATATGGCGATCTTTTCGACACGAACTCTCTTGAGGAATGCCTGGCGGGAGCCGACGTCACTTTCTATCTGGCTCATTCTCTCGATGAACAGGACGGATACGTGGAGTTGGAGCAGCAGGCGGCCAGCAATTTCGTCGCAGCCGCTTCGCGGGCCGGGATAACAAGGATCGTTTACCTCGGGGCCCTCGCCCAGTCACCGCCAGATCGAACTTCGCAGCACATCGCGAGTCGCAGAGCCGTCGGCGAGATTCTTCGCTCCAGCATGATCGCCGTAACGGAGTTACGCGCGCCTGTCGTTATTGGAGCGGGGAGCATGCCGTACGAGGCAATTCGCGCCCTGGTCGAACGGCTCCCGGTCATGGTCACACCTCGATGGGTTCGAATGCCGGTGCAGCCCATCGCTGCCGATGATCTTGTCCGTTATCTCGTCGGCGCATCATCCGACGAATCCAACGAAAGCCATGTTTACGAGATCGGCGGCGATAACGTCGTCACGTACGCGGAGATGATGCGTATCTACGCAAAAGCGCGAGGTCTGCGCCGCCTGATGGTCCCGGTGCCGGTCATTACTCCTCGTCTCTCGAGCTTGTGGTTGAAATTGGTCACGCCCGCGCATTACCGAATCGGTAGAAGAATCGTGGACAGCGCGTCTCATGGTTCTGTTGTGAGCGATACCAGGGCGAGAGACGATTTCAAATTCGACCCGATGGCCGTAGAGGCGGCGGTTCTCCGGGCACTGGACACCGAAAAATTAGCGCTGAAGTTTCTGGATCCACCAATCGATCAAGAATCTCCGGCCATTAAAACGCGAATCGGGACAACTTTTGTTGAACGCCGGATCATCCCGGTGGATGCGACCCAGAACGACGTGTACAAAGTCCTTCGCTTGCTGGGCGGGCCAAACGGCTGGTTCTGGGGCGACTGGCTCTGGCGGCTGCGTGGGGCGCTGGACAGATTGTTCGGCGGCCCGGGATTGCGTAGAGGTGACGCCGCCCCGGCCGCCGGAACAGCGGTCGGGCAGGCGCTCGATTTCTGGACCGTAATCCGCGTGGTGCCGGGCGAGCGAATTACCCTCCGGGCCGACATGAAACTTCCCGGAGAAGCCTGGCTCGACCTGCGGGCGAGGAAGTCAGATGACGGAATAACGGTTGACCAGACCGTCGCCTTCGACCCTCACGGCGTCTTCGGGATCGTCTACTGGTTCGCCCTCTACCCGGTACACGTCCTCGTGTTCCGTGGGATGTTGCGCGAGATCGCATCGAGAGCCAGTGCAATTGGCAGGTGACAAACGGCGAGAATGTGGTGGAGCTGGGGGTATGAAAGGTAGAACTCATCAACATCGGTTCTACTTGAGGTGACAGAGGTGGTCCCGGTTGTTTGAACAGTCTGGGCGGTCCTTATAAGT
>JAQBUX010000018.1 GCA_027623795.1 Chloroflexota bacterium | reverse complement strand
GAGCCGCCGTTGACCAGCCCCACATTTATGGTCGTACCGGCCGCCCAGTCCTTGAGCGCCTGGATACGAAGGATTTGATGCGCCAACTCCTCTATCGCAGACACGCCTTTCTCAGGGAAAGCGCCCGCATGCGAGGCGCGGCCCTCAACGCTGATACGGAATTCGCCCAGCCCTTTACGTTCCGTCTTTAGCGCGCCGTCCACCCCCGTCGCCGGCTCCATGACGATCACGTAGGCCGATTTGACCGCCTCGGCTTCCACAAGGGGCCGAGAACTGGGGCTGCCCACCTCTTCGTCCGAGTTGATCAATACCGTCAGGGCGCGGTCCGGCCAGTTCCCGCGCTCACGAAGCATGCCGAGCGCTGCGAAGATTGCGGCGATCCCTGCTTTCATGTCGAGGGCGCCAGGGCCGTAGATGTTGCCCGACTCTTCCCGGTACGGCATGCGGTCCAGTGTCCCGATGGGCCACACCGTGTCGATGTGCCCGATCACAAGCCCCGGCTTTCCCATGCCCGGCCAGCGTGCGACGAGGTGGTCCCCGTACTCGGTCTGTCGGTCGATCTCAACCGTGGCCCCGAGCTCCTCGAACCGGTTTCGCACGACGCCGATCAGTTGGTCATTCGCGGCCTTGTCGGACGTCGGGGATTCGACGAGGGTCATCTCTCGCAGCAGGCCGAACATCGCAGTGGCTTCATCCGGGGTCAGTCGAAGCGGACTCTTCATACGGTCCTCCGAGGCGCATCGTTTACGTCACACAACCGGTAAACAGCCGACTGGTTAACAGGATACGCGCCCCAGCGACGCAGGTCGGAACGATTGGCCCGGCGGTGCCGTCACGAAAGCCGTGCCGCTAGGTCGGATCAGGGTCCAACTCGGCGGGATTTCGGATCGCATCACGGTCATCCTGAGCGAAGCGAAGGATCTCCCGAGTAACCGGCCGCCACGCGGCCGGGCGTAAAATTGCCGATCCGCTTCGGGCGACGGGAAAGCCCGCGGGATCGAGACCGGCGAGATCCCTCGTCGGAAGACTCCTTTGGATGACAGTGAAGAGGTAGGCCCCTCGACCCCAAGGTTCTCCAGAAGAACGCCGCCACATTCTTCGGCTCGCTGCCGGCCCTAGCCCTAGCCCTCATCCAGCGTCCGGATGATCGTCTCTTCCAGCTCGGAATACGGCGAGAAGCCCTCGAATCGGCCGGCGACGGTCCCGGAGGCGTCTACGACGAACGTCCATTCGTCGGTGAACAGACCCCATTCGGCGAGCAGGGGAGTGTGTACCGCCAGATCGAGATCGCCCTGAATTTCATGAGGGTTTATGAACAGGTCGACGTGGATGAAGTCCATGCGGTCGCCATATGCGTCGTCCAACTCACTCAGCACATCCACTTGCGGTCCGCAGACGGGCGTCGTGCAGAACGCAGGACTTGCGAAAACGATGGCGAATGCACGGTTGGAAGCGAGTGCATCGGGAATCGACAGGTCGTAGAGATCGGGGTCTCTGGTCGATCCTGTCGTTAGCTCATTGATCGCTTCGACATCGGCCAGGGTTCGGTTTGCGCTGTCCGGCGGCCGGTCGCCGACATTTGGCGCCGTCGTCGCGTCCTTGACGTCGAACCTGTGCTCCGTGGTCAAGAACGATCCGTCCGGACTGGGCAGCGACACCTCGATACCCCATTCGCCCGGTCGGTCAAACGTGTAGTCAGCCGAGTACACGCCCCGCGTACCGAACGGGAACTCGCGGAACACGGTCAGTTGCTCCTCGATCGGACCCTCGCGGTCGCCCGCGTAGCCGGACGGGTAGAAGTAGGTGCTGGCCGAGACGACCGGAAACTTCACGAGTCCGGTCGGCTGCGTGAGAACGAACGCAAAACGGTCCGTGCCCACCCCGAGGTCGGTGGTCGCCAGGATCGTTGTAAGGCCGTTCTCTTCGTTCCGTTGCGTGAAATCCTCAGTACCTACGAGCGTCGGGCGTTCGTCCGCAGGGCCCCCAGGCGTAATCGCCGTCGGTGACGGTTGCGCCGTGGCGTCTCCGCCGGAGCTACCGCACGCGACTGCCGTCAGGGAGACGAGGACCGCTGCCGCGGCCAAAAGTCTCCTGGACCTGAACAGCCCGAAATTGGATGCCGCCGGTTGGCCTGGCACCGGCTCCACTTGATTCACTGCCTTGTTGTTTACTGCACGCATCTCACGCACCTTCCAGATAAATCCCGAACGTGAAGGCGAACATCGCGAAGTTCTTCGACGTGGACCTGAAGAACAGGTCCGCCTGCAGGAATTCGGGTGACTCGAGGACCGCGTACAGACGCGCGTCTGACACCTCCAACACCGTGGCGCCACCGTCCTTGAACACGATGTCCGCCCCGGCCTGTTCCTGCGTAAGCGGCTCACCGTCCAGCTCAACGACTACCTCGAACGATTCCGGCCCGTCGGGTTCGATCACGATGTTTACGCTTCGCGCTGCGAACGGAACCCTCAGGTAGTCCTCAAGCTCCGGATCCTCCCGGGCATGGACGATCGACTCCGCCCGGTTCTCCCACAGGCCGCTGAGGAAGTACTGGTTTTCGGTGTGCTCACCGTCGTCGGAGTAGTCGATCACCTGGTCAGGACCTGAGTAGTACTCCTCGTGCCCGTTGTAGACGCCCTGCTGCGAATAAGCGCGCGAGTAGCCGCCGTACAACTCACGGGTTTGCCTGACGGCTTCCTCATCCCTGACATCATCCGGGAGGGGATCGAACGGGATGTCGCTGATGTCATGACCGGCGGCGACCAGCTGCTCGCGAATCTCACGCTCTGTATCGGCGTACTCGCCCTCACCGAAGTGCGAATACACGAGCTCGTCCTCGGCGCTGAACAGGTACTTCGCCGGCCAGAACCGGTTGCCAAACCTCTGCCAGGTCGCCATCTCGTTGTCCTGGGCCACCGCCCATGTCACACCGATACGGTCAACGGCGTCCTGGACATTTTCCGTGATCTTCTCGAACTCAAACTCCGGCGAATGGACTCCGATGACCGTCAACCCGCGATCGCCGTACTTCTCCTGCCAGCCCTTGAGGTGTGGCATCGTCCGCAGGCAGTTCACACAGGTGTATGTCCAGAAGTCGATCAGGACGACATTCCCGCGTGCGACCTCGGCCTCTACGGTCGTCGGCTCGGAGTTGATCCAGTTGGCGATGCCGGTTATCTCGGGCAGCAAAACGCTCCGCTGCGCCACTTCGCCCTCATCCGCGGAACCCTCGACCGTCGGCGTCACCGAATCCGCCGTGTCTCCCCCGCAAGCCGCCGCCACGATCATCACCGCTCCGAGGATCGACAGCAGCCGCCATCTTGAGGTTGATGCGACTAGTTTCAAGGCCAGGTGCATTCCCGCTCTCATTCCCTGGCGGGGGCAGATTTCCGTCTACGCCCCGTCTAGATAAGTCCCGAAGGTCCATGCGAACACTGCAAAGTTATTCGAATTCGAACGCATCTTTAGATTCGCCTGCGTGTACTCAGATGTCTCTATCAGAGCATACAAACGCGGTTCCAGCACCTGAATAACAGACTCGCCGAGGTCGGTGAATACGATATCCGCTCCCGCTTCGTCCGGGGTCAGAGGGCGGTCGTCGATCTCGATAACCACCTCAAACGGCGCCATCAGCGGCTCCGATGACACGGGCTTTATCACCACGTTAACGCTCCGCGCTCCGAACGCGAGCGCTATGTAGTCTTCCAGGTCTTCCGTTTGGCGGGCGTGGACGATGGATTCAACCCGGTTTTCCCACGCGCCCTGAAGGTAGTAGCGGCCGTTCGTCCGGAAGCCGTCACCGGGGTCTTCGTACACAAGAACCTGATCCGGTCCGGTGTAGAACCTGGGGTGTCCGTTGTACAAGCCCTGCGGCTGGTAGGAGGCGGCGTAACCGGCGTATATCTCAGGCGTCTCACTGAGAGAGAACGGATCGCGGACATCTTCCTGAAGTCTCTCGAAGGGGATGTCTGAAATGTCATGGCCTGCGGCTGTCAGAGCCTGGCGGATGCGGGTCTCCGTCACGTTGTACTCGCCCTCGCCGAAGTGCTGGTATATCGACAGCCCACCGCTGCTGAAAAGGAACTTCGCCGGCCATACGTTGTTGTCAAACGCCCGCCACGTCTCCATCTCGTTGTCCTGGGCGACCAGCCAACTGACACCGAGCCGGTCGATCGCGTCCTGCACGTTTTCCGTGTTCTTCTCGAACTCGAACTCAGGCGAGTGCACGCCGATTATCGTGAGGCCGCGATCTCCGTATTTCTCCTGCCAGGACTGGAGCCGGGGTATGGTCCGCAGGCAGTTGATACACGTGTAGGTCCAGAAGTCGATGAGGACCACGTTGTGCATGGCGGCTTGTTCGGCGATGGTGGTCGGCTCGCCGTTGAGCCAGGTGTCGATCCCGGTGATCTTCATCGTTGGCCGGGAGCGTTCTGAAGTGGGACCGCCGCTATCCCCGGTGCCCGGAGATAGTGTCGTCTGTTCCGCCGGCGCCTGTGTCGCTGACCTTTCCGGTGTGGGGGAGGGCGGAGCGCTTTCCGAGCCGCCGCAGGACACCGCGATTACGGCGAGCGCGAAAAGAGCCGGGGGAAGCCATCGAGCCGAGCTGTGGAGCCATGACCCTCGGATAGCTTGTCGGCTCGTTGTGGCGGCGGTCGTCTGACGCCGGGTTGAAGTCAAAATTCCGCCATCCGTCGTTCACAGGCCGCTGTCCCCTGACCCGTTATTTCCGGACCAAGAAACGAGCTAGTTGACTATCGGGTATCCCAGGGCGTTGCCCCACTCCCGCCACGAGGCGTCGTATACGCGGACGTTCGGATAGCCAAGCATCTTGAGGACCAGAAATCCGTGCGACGCACGGATACCGCCCTGTCAGTAAGCGACTACGTTCTTGTCCGGCGTTACGCCGACCGCCTCGAGCATCTCGCGTAACTCGTCGGCGGGCTTGATAACTGGTACGTCGCCGCTGGTGAGGAAGTTTTTCCACTCAAGATGGACGGAGTTTCCGATTCTGCCGCCTCGAGCCGTGCCTCGTGCGTTCGTCCCGTCCCACTCTCCATCGGAGCGAACGTCGAGCATGATCGCACCGGAATCGGTCGTGCAGGCGAGCACGTCGTCCTTGTCCGAAAACACCTCGGCTACCGGGCGTGAGGTGAACGTCGCTGGCCCGGGCTTCGGCACTTCCCGCGTCAGGGGCCTGCCCTCCGCGAACCATTTCTGGAAGCCGCCGTCGAGGACCTTCACGTCATCGTGTCCGTAGTAATTGAGCGCCCACAGAAGCCGCGCCGCAACGTGGTTGCCGTCCGAGTCGTACGCGACGACCGTGGTGTCGTCGCCGATCCCGAGCGACTCCATCGTCGAAGCGAACGTGCGTGGATCCTGGATGTGCGGGGCGCCGGCGAGATCTTTGAAGTAGTGGTCTTGATAAACGACCGCACCCGGGATGTGAACACGCCCGTACGCGTCCGGCAGATCCTGATCGACAACGACGACATTCGGATCTTCGAGGTGATCAGCCAGCCAGTCAGTGGTGGCCAGATATTCCGGGTGGGCGTAGCCGCGTTCTTCGGGCGGCTTGATCTGGAGAGTCACGGCGTACTCCGGTTCGGAATGTAACGGTAGGTATTGATCGGGAATACCCACATCGTGCTGAATTTCACGAGTTCATCACACATGTGGTTGGACGGTCGCGGATAGTAGCACGTGGGCTGCTCTACCGGTCTTTGTGACAGCTATCACGCTGTGCTAAAGTTTCCGGGCCGTCGCATATCAACGGAGCCAACTTGCGTTTCCTCGTAGCCGGGCTGAACTACCGGACCGCCACAACTGAGCTCCTGGAACGAGTCTCGGTAGGTAATACCGAACTCCCTGACCTGCTCCTCAGGCTGCAAAGACAGCTTGGAGAGACACTGGTCCTTTCCACCTGTAACCGTACCGAGGTCTACACAACCGGTGAAGACTCGGTCGTTGCCCGGTCGCGCCTTTTGCACGCCCTGGGCGAGATGGCCGGTTTGGACGACGACGAAGTCACTCGCGTCGCCTATTTACATGAGGGCGACGCGGCCGTGCGTCACGCCATTCGCGTGACATGCGGCCTTGATTCGATGGTCATAGGTGAGCACCAGATCGCGGGGCAGGTCCAGACCGCACTCCGGGCCGCCGGTGAGGCCGGGTCTGTCGATACGCCCCTCTCCCGCCTGTTTCACTTCGCACTCCGGAGCAGCAGGCGTATTCGTGAGACCACCGGTATCGGCCGGAGCCGGATCACCGTTAGCTCTATCGGCGTTCAACTCGTCGAGCGGGCCATCGGGTCACTTGATGACCGGCGCGTTCTGCTGGTCGGGGCGGGTGAGACCGGAAAGCTGGCGGCCCGCACCCTCGGTCGCATGGGTGCAGGCGGGCTGACCGTTGCCGGCCGAGTCGCTGAACGAACGGCGCGTATCGCGAAAGAACTTGGCGGTGATTGGATTCTCAGGGATGACCTGATTCCTGCCATTGCAAAAGCAGATGTCGTGATCTCCGCCACGGCGGCGAGCGAACTGGTGATAACCGCAGACATGGTCCATGAGGCGATGGCGGAGCACACCAGTCCCTCTATCGTGATGCTCGACCTGGCTATGCCGAGAGATATCGACCCGGCCATCGGTGATCTGCCGGGCGTGACCCTTTACGGGTTGCCTGACCTTCAGGCCATCGCCGACGAACACCGTGCGGAGCGTGCAGACGCCGCCGCGGAAGCCGAGGCGCTTGTAGAGCGGGATATCCCCCGGTTCAACGAGTCGCTTACGGCACTCGCCACGGAACCCGTGATCAGGGCGCTGGGCGCCCACGCCGAACAGATCCGGTTGCGGGAGCTGGAAGCCGGGTTGCGCCGGCTTGACGGCCTAAGCGACGAACAGCGCGCCGTGATCGAGTCGATGACGAGATCGGTCGTATCGAAGATACTTGCGGACCCGATCACGTTCCTCCGCACCCGGGACGACGATGACGCGGCCAGCGCCGTTTCCCGCCTGTTCGGACTGCCGGAAACGGATGCGGGAGCCAAACCAACGGCGATGGAGGGCGACGACGGCTAGTCCGTCCCCTTAGAATCGCCCGACGGTTGCAGACCAGCCGCCGCCCTGAAACCCCTAGCCCAGCCGACAGGTGACGACACTTGGATAACATCCGCTCGCGAGAGCTGTTTGACCGCGCCCGAAAGTTAATTCCCGGCGGCGTCAACAGCCCGGCAAGGGCCTGGACATCGGTCGGCGGAACACCGCTTTTCTTCAACCGCGCTGCGGGCTCCAGGATCTGGGACGAAGACGGCAACGAGCTGATCGATTACGTGTGCTCGTGGGGTCCGATGATCCTCGGTCACGCCCACCCGGCCGTTCTCGCCGCGGTCCAGGAGGCGGCGGCCCGCGGCACCAGCTACGGCGCTCCGACGGCCGCCGAGGTCCGCATGGCTGAGCTCGTAGTGGAAGCGGTTCCCTCGATCGAGATGGTGCGTTTCGTCTCCTCTGGCACGGAGGCCACGATGTCCGCCCTCCGGCTTGCGCGCGCCTACACCGGCCGTAACAAGATCATGAAGTTTGTGGGCGGATATCACGGCCACGACGACGCGCTTCTTGTGTCCGCCGGGTCGGCAGCCGCCGGTCACGGCATCCCCGATAGCGCCGGCGTCCACCCGGGCTACGCCAGAGACACCCTGATCGCGCCGTACAACGACCTTCCCTCGGTCCGCAAGCTGTTCGGCGAGAACCGCGGTCAGATCGCTGGAATCATCGTCGAGCCGGTCGCAGGAAATATGGGGGTCGTAACGCCTGAGCCCGGTTTTCTTGAGGGATTGCGCGCGCTCACAGAGGACGACGGGGCGTTGTTGATCTTTGACGAAGTGATCTCCGGGTTTCGTGTCGCCCTCGGCGGCGCGCAGTCGCTATACGGCGTCATGCCGGACGTCACGTGCCTCGGCAAGATAGTCGGGGGCGGGCTACCGGTGGGCGCGTACGGCGCAAGCGCTGAGATCATGGGCACCGTGGCTCCGCTCGGTCCGATGTATCAGGCCGGGACGCTGTCCGGGAACCCCGTGGCGATGGCCGCGGGCGTGGCGACCATCGAGGAGCTACGCAAGCCCGGGGTCTACGAGGAGTTGGATCGTAAGGGGGCTGCGCTGGCCGAGGGGCTTGCATCGGCTTTCGCCGGGGCCGAAGTTCCCGCCCGTGTAAATCGCGTCGGCTCTCTGTTGACCGTCTTCTTCACCGGCGACCCGGTTACCGATATGGAATCCGCGTCGGCAACGGACCGCGACCGATTTGGCAAGTTCTTCCACGCCATCGTGGAGGAGGGCGTGTATCCTCCACCGTCGCAGTTCGAGGCGTGGTTCGTGTCGCTGGCCCATTCAGACCAGGACATTGCGGATACGGTGGCGTCGGCCAAGAAAGCGCTGAGCGCGATCTAGGGGAAGGCCTGGGTCTTATCTTGCGGGCAGGCAGTTGTGTCGAAAATCACCCGCGATCCCACCAGGGGGCTTCTCCCTCATACGCGCCCTCTCCCGCCAGGAGAGGGCGCGTATGAGATGGCCTCCTTGCCACGCCCGTGGACGTGTCGCCATTCGCCGATACATGTAGCCCTCGCAGAAACGGCCGACCAAGGGACGCACCGCGATCTAGTCGTCTGCCGCGACCGCGGGAATCGGCGGATTCTCAAGCCTTGCGCCGGGGGCCCGAGACGCCAGCCCCAGCACGGCGACCACCGACACGGCGGCCGCCACAAACACGAGTATGAAAACGCTGTCGATGCCGGCCGTGTCGGAACGATCCGTCCCGATCAGTCCCGCGAGAATGGCGGCGCCGACGATGCTGCCGAAGTAACGGCTGGTCGAGAAAACACCGGAGGCCATGCCCGCTCGACCGGGCGGAACCGCCTCAACGGAACTGGTCTGGAGTATTGGGGTGATGGCTCCGAATCCGACCCCGAACACGGTCAGCGTCACGATTAACGTCGGTACAGAGATCCCGGCCCCCTCGATGGCGAGGGGAACCGCGGCGGCGGTCATCGTCGCCGCCCCGAACACGGCCGGCATACGCCTGCCCAGCCGGTCAGCCATGCGACCCGCCAGGGGCGAAACCACGAACGCTGCGATGGATAACGCCATCAGCGTAAACCCGATCTCCAGATCGCTGTACCCGCCCCGCGCCTCAAGCATGAGCGGGACGACAAGCAGCGTGGAATACATCGCCATGTTGCTGAACGCCACGCCGCCGGCAGCGGCACTGAAGCTGCGGATGCGGAACAGGCGGGGCTGGAGCACGGGATTGGCCGCCCGCGTCTCGATGACGCCGAGCACCAACGCCCCAGCCGCGACAGCCAGCGCGCCGACGCCGACAACTAACCACGGCGCGTCGCGGGCCACCGCCATCAAGACACCTGCCAACCCGGACAACACGGCCGGGAGGAGCAGCGCTCCGGCGATATCGAAGCGACCTTCCGCAGGTCTCGGCCGCGACGCGGGAAGCACCCGTAACCCGAGGACCAGCGCCGTCGCGACGACCGGAATGTTAACGAAGAAGATACCCCGCCAACCGGCCAACTCTGTCAGCAACCCTCCGATGGGTGGACCGGCCCCCGCAGCCAGCCCGATCATCGAGCCCATTAACCCGAAACTGAACGCCCGGCGTTCAGCCGGAATCACCTCCCGGATGACGGCCCATCCGGCGGGCAACACCATCGCGCCGGACATCGCCTGGAGCACGCGGAACGTGAGCAGCATCTCGAAGTTCGGAGCGGTCGCCGCGCCCAACGAAACGACCCCGAATATGGAGAGCCCGGCAAGGATCATGCGCCGCCGCCCGAATCTGTCAGCCAGATCGCCGGCCAGAGGCAGCAGGGAGGCCAGCGCCACGAGATACGCCGTGACGAGCCACGCAGAGCGCGCCACGGACACGTCGAGATCGTTGGTGACGTCCGGCAGGGCGACGGCGATCATCGTGGAGTTGAGCGGCATCAGCGTCGCGCCGATCACCACAGCCGCCACGATCCACCGCTCCGCGGCGGGCGCGATCGTCCCTCCCGCGATGGACTCCGTCTTATCAGTTATCCCGGACGAATCGGCCCCCTCTGGGACTCACGGCTGCGACGAAGAGTTATCTCCACCGGTCTATCGGATGCCCCGCCCGCAATTCCGGATATCAATTTTCACCGACGATCCGGACCTCTCCTGCGTCGCCGTTGACCTCGATCGTCTGGCCATCCTGGATCATCGCAGTCGCCATCCCTGTCCCCACGACGGCCGGCAACCCGTACTCGCGCGCCACGATGGCGCAGTGGCTCAGCGCGCCACCGGTATCGGTGACAATTCCGCCGGCCGTTGCGAACAGAGGCGTCCAGGGCGGGGCTGTTGTCGCCGTAACCAGTATGTCGCCTTTGCTAAGGCGTCCGGCGTCCGAAAGTTTGATGATGACCCTCGCCGTTCCGGTGACGGTGCCGGGGGCGCCCGCGTTTCCCCTGATGACGTCCGGCCGCTCGGGGTCCGGGGCGGGCGGTGGGCCGCCGAAGAATCGGTTAAGTGCGCGTGTCACGGGGTTGTCCGGCGGTGGGCCGTAGTCGGTGCCGATCATCGGCGGCGCATGCACCTCGCTCCAACGATCCATCTCGGCTTTGCGTTCTGCAACGGTCGCTTTCCAGTCTCCAGTAATCCCTGCGCGGCTGATCTCGCGTATCTCATCTCCGTCAAGGTAGAAGATGTCGTTGAGCGAATTGATCACACCGGCGTTTGCGAACCGTCGGCCGAACTCCAACGCTACCTGACGAACCTGGTGGTTCCCCTTCTGGTCAATCCACCAGTTGTGGTCTTCCTGGATTCGTTGGCCGTTCTGGCCCGCCGCCAAGAACATCTCGAACTGGTTGCGGACTGGCTCCGGGTAGCCAACGATTCGCTCGCGAGCGTCGGCGACAAACTGTTCACGCTCGGCGACAAGCTGGCTCCACTGATCCGCCGGATCATCGGCGTCCTCGGCCAGGTAGTGCTTGAGCATTTCTATCGCGATCGCCGGATCTTCGATCCAACTGGGATCGGCCAGCTCCACGATTGTGTCGGATCGCGTCCCAAAATCGTTCAGGTAAGTCCTCAAGTGACCGAGGAACTCGCCACCGCCATCGGAGGCTTCGAGCGCCGCCACAACTTCTGATGTCGGGGTGTCGCGAATCAGACCGCGGACCGCTTCGGTGTCCGCCTTCTCGCCCAGGGTCCACAATTCTCGCCCCGCTACAAAGCTAAAATTCTCGACGCCCTGCAGCAACTTGTATGCGTGAAGGGCCTCCGAAGATCCGAACACGTCTTCATACAGGTCGAAGAACATGCTAGGCGCCACCAGGAACGGGACCGCGACCTCGAAGTGGATCGCCCAGAGCCGCCGGTACGTGTCGAGCGTCCACTCCATGTGGACGAGCAGGTCGTCGATCGAGGCTCCAGACAGATCGAACGCATTCCAGCGCTCGTGATACCCCCTGAGCTCTGGCAACCACTCATCGTCCCATCGTTTGGCGAAGGTCGGAATCGAGGCCTTCAACATCTCTTCGGCGCGGTGGCCTGCCTCTTCCATTTGCTCCGGCGGAACGACCGGGAATACGGCGTTGTAGTAGTGAGTGTTGATGTGCTTGATTCGCATGCCGATCGGTTGGCCGGCGGCTGCGAACCCGGCAGTAGCGCCCTTGCCCCAGTAGTTCTCGCAGACCCATCCGGAGGAGCGGTGTTACGGGTCCCGGCGCGTGCTGGCGCTCGCGCATCCAGGGCAGGCGAGCGTCGTCTGCGTCGCCCCAGTCGATGGGGAAGTCCGGCGGTATCGGGATTAACGTCGGTTCCGGGTGATGCTCTGTCAAGTTGATGCCTCCCTGTTGGCTTTCCTATGATCGATTTACGAGTCTCGTTCGGCGTCGGCGCGTACCGGAACGACGATGGATTTCGTATTTAATCCAGCGTCGTGATTGGCCGGCACTGGAGCAGGTAGACCGTCTTGTCGTATACGGCCCACTCTATGTCGACCGGATGCCCCATCCGTCGTTCAAGCGCGACGGCCAGCCGGGCAACTTCACGGGCGGTTTCATCGGACATTGAAGGTTGGGCGCGCATGATGCGGGGCACGTCCACCTCCGCGGTCCCATCGCCTTTCGAGACGGTCATCACCGCCTTCTCGGCGATATCGCTGGAGATGACCCGGCTTCCGGATTTTTCCACAATATAAGTGTCCGGCGTGACCGTGCCACTGACTACGCTCTCGCCAAGCCCCCAACTGCTATTGATTACGACCTCGCCGAGAGCGCCTGTCACGGGGTTGGCGCTGAACGCCACGCCCGAGACGTCCGCCGGCACCATCTGTTGCACCACGACGGCCATCTGGCGACCCTCGATGGGGAGCCCGCTCTGACGCCGATAGTCGAGCGCGACGTCCGAATCCAGCGAAGCCCAGCAGCGGATGATCGCGGACACCACCGCGTCAGCGCCCTGAATGTTGAGATACGTATCGTGCTGGCCAGCGAACGAACTCTCCGCCCCATCTTCATCGATGGCGGAGGACCGCACGGCGACCGCAGGCCGCTCAGTCCCGCACATCGAGGCGAGCCTCGTGTATGCCTCAGTGATAGCGTCGCAGAAACCGTCCGGGAGTTCCGCTTTTGGCGCATCGGGAGAGCCGTGCCGGGCTTCTCCCCAACGGTCGAACGCTTCTGTCGTCAGATTGAACGCGGGCGGGACGGTGAACTCTTCTGCGAGGCGACCCAGGCTTGACCCCTTGCCCCCGACCCTCGACGCATCGCTTGACCAGGGGTGGTCGAGGAACACGATCTCCAATTGGGCATACCTCCGTGGCGCGTTTACCTGATGGTCAGGTGGCCGTCGCAATGAGTGCGAAATGCTACACGCGATAGGTCAACTCGACTACCGCTCGCATCCCGCCAGCGAATTGTCATTTCGAGACTCAAGCCCGAAGCATGAGCTGAGCCTAAACCAGGCCGCGCCGACCCGCTGAACGAAGGCCCGTCGACGTCGACCGTGCTGTAGTGGCGTATGGCAGTACGCCCCTGGGTCGATATCGATCGATCCCTGTGGGTGGTGGTCGTGCGACGAGACCGGACCATCGCTCCCACATTCGGCGGACTCAGCGCATGCTTCGAGAGTGCCCGGCTGCGGGCGTATTGCCATACGCCCCTAATACGGGTTGGCCGTCGACACCGAGCGCGCTGCCGGGCGTTGAAACGTAAATCCCGACCTATTTCTTTAGTGCGTCCGCCAGAACCTCGACAAGATGCCTTGCGGAACGCCCTGTGCCGAACTGCGTCTGTTCACGGCACGACACGCCGGTCACGCACACCTCGGCATCCGGGTTACTCCTGACGTGCGGGAAGAATCGCTCCTCGCCGGCAGCGACCGAAACCTCGACATGTTCCTTCTCGTAGCCGAACGACCCCGCCATGCCGCAACAGCCCGCCGGGATCTCCGTTACTTCGTAGTTCGACGGTAGTCTGAGCGCCGCGAGGGACGAAGATAGACCGGTCAGCGCACGCTGGTGGCAGTGACCCAGGAACTGAATTTTTTTTGACAAATCGGTGAACTCAAGTTGCGGCCCGTCGTCGCCCAAGCAGTCTGCGATCACTTCTTCAAGCATGACGGTGTTTTCCGCAACGGTCCGCGCCTTTATATCCCCGCCAAGAAGGTCCGGGTACTCGTCCTTGATCGCCATTACGCACGAGGACTCACACCCGGCGATCTTCACGCCGCGGCTGGCGTATTCCCAGAGCAGATCGACGTTGTACCGGGCGTTTTCGCCCGCCTTGTCCAGCAGTCCCTTTGACACCATCGGGCGGCCACAGCATTTCCGTTCCTTCAGAATGACCACCTCGTACCCGAGAGCCTCCAGAAGATCGGTCGCTGCTATGCCGATCGACGGATAGTTGAAGTTCATAAACGTGTCGTGGAACAGCACGATTTGACCGCGCTGCGCTGGCCCAGTGCGTGCATCCCTGGCAAAGAACCACTTCTGGAACGTCTTGCGTACGACCGGCGGCGCCGGCCGTTTCGATGAGAACCCGATGAACTTATCAAGCGCCCACCGTACCGGCGCGCTCCGGCTTACGGCGTTTGCTATCGGCGCTATCGGCGCCGTTTTCGCGTTCAGCTGATGGATATCGGCGACCATCTTCGAGCGCCTCGGGACGCGGTGTGTCTTGTAGTACTGGTGGAGGAATTCGTATTTGATCTTGGCCATATCCACGTTTGACGGGCATTCTGCCTTGCAAGACTTGCATTCAAGGCACAGATCAAGGACCTCGAACGTTCGTTTCGACGTGAGCTGGTCGACGGGGAACTTTCCGGAGATCGCGGCTCTCAGAACGTTTGCACGACCGCGCGTTGTGTGCTCTTCCTCCCGGGTCGCCATGTATGAGGGGCACATCGCGCCGATGTTGAGCTTCCGGCATGCGCCGACACCGTTGCACATCTCGATCGCGCCGGCGAATCCCCCCTCTTTGCGGAAGTCCATGCGGGTTTCGATCTGGTGCGTCTTGTACTCGTCGCCGAATCGCAAGTTGTCCAGCAGGTGAGGGGTGTCGAAAACCTTCCCCGGGTTCATGATCCCGTTCGGGTCGAAGGCCCGTTTGACCTCACGGAAGTTCTCGACAAGTTCCGGGCCAAACATCTTTTCGGTCCAGAACCCGCGCACGATCCCGTCCCCGTGCTCGCCCGTCATCGAGCCGCCGAACTCCAGCAGAAGATCGGTCACCTCGGCGCTGATCTTGTAGAGCCGATCCATACCCTCACGGGTCTTGATATCGATCAGCGGCCGGATGTGCATGCAGCCGACCGAAGCGTGGCCGTAGTACCCGGCCTCGGTCCCGGAATTTCTGATGATCTGGTCGAAACGGCGCACGTACTCCGGCAACCGGGCCGGGTCGACCGCCGTGTCTTCAACAAACGGGAGCGGTTTGGCGCTGCCCTCGATGTTGTTCATGAGTCCGAGGCCGTTCTCACGCATCGACCACACCTTGGCCTGCTCGGCGGGGGACTGAAGGCGGGTGATCGCGAAGCCAAGCTCCTTGCGCGCCATGTCCTGTTCAAGCTTGTCTAACTTGCTGACGATCTCCGCGTCCGACTCCCCGTTGAACTCGACGACGAGGATGTCGGTCGGCTCTCCCTGGAGGAAGTCGATATTGCGCGCGAAGCTGAGATGGCGGCGCGCCTGGGTGATGATGATCGAACCGATGTGCTCGACGGCGGACGGATCGTGCTCTAGCGTCGCGACCGTGGCCTCCATCGATTCATCGAGGCTGGCGAAATGAAGAACGGCGAGCCCCGTGTGATCCGGAATCGGCACGAGGTTCAATTTCGCTGACGTTACGGCGGCCAGCGTTCCCTCGGAACCGACCATTAGCTGCGCCAGATTGACCTCGTCCGGGTCGTTCACGCGGTCGATGTTGTAACCGCCGACGCGTCTGAGCACCTTCGGGAACCGCTCTTCGACGAGCGGGGCGGCGCGATTAGCCACGTCCCTGACTGCGCGGTAAATATCGCCCTCAAGACCGCCCGCGCGGATTTTTGCCTCCAGAACGGGTTTGGAGATGTTTTCGAAGCCCGCCAGGCTGCCGTCGGAAAGCACGACATCCTGTCCCAGCACGTGGTCCACGGTCTTTCCGTAGATGATCGAGTGGGCGCCGCACGAGTTGTTTCCCATAGCGCCGCCGACCGTCGCCCGACTCGCCGTGCTCGGGTCTGGCGTGAACATCAGGCGGTACGGGCGCAACTGCCTGTTGAGCTCCGTCAACGTGATTCCCGTCTGCGTGCGGACCCAGCGTTCTTCTGGATTCACCTCGATCACGTCGTGCATGTACTTGGTGTAGTCGATGACGACCGCACCTTCCTGCACCGTCTGGCCGGACAACCCGGTGCCGCCGCCGCGGCTCAAAACCTTGACGCCGTTCCTGTTGCAGATCTCGATAACGGCCTGAACGTCCTCAACGGACTTTGGCAGCACCACTCCCGCAGGCTCCATCTGGTAAATGCTGGCGTCCTGGCTGTAGAGGGCACGCGAGTAACTGTCGAACCGGACTTCGCCCTGGACAACTCGGGTGAGTTCGCTGGCGAGATCGGTCCGCGCGCTGGTCGTCATCGTGTTCAGGTTCCTCCCTCATACCCGTTGGAATTATTCACGGAAGTAGGTCCCAGAGCCCAGGCTCTGAAGTTAGTCGGCCGACCAGGCTAAGGTTCGATCGGCTGGGAGCCGCCAGAATCTGTTTGCCGATCTGCGGTGGCGCGAGATCGCTTCGAATCATCACGACGTTTGGCCACGTATGAGGCCAGGATCGTGACAGAGAGGATGCCCGCGACCGCGCCCAGGGACGCGGCCGTGGGCATGTGATAGATGTCGCTCGTGATCATCTTTGCCCCGATGAATATCAGGATCACCGACAGCCCAAAGTTGAGATACCTGAAGTACGGCAGTATGCCGTCCACCAGGAAGAACAGCGCCCTCAGACCGAGGATAGCGAACACGTTGGACGTCCAGATGATGAACGTGTCGTCACTGACGGCCAGCACGGCGGGAACCGAATCCACGGCGAAGATCAGGTCGGTCGTCTCTAATCCGATCAGCACCATGAAAAGCGGAGTCACGACCAGCCGGCCGTGCAGACGGGTGAAGAACTTTTGTCCATCGTACTCGGAGCTGACAGGCAGGTAGCGTTTAGCGAGCCGCATCACCGGATTCTGGTCCGGGTTGTTCTCCTGACTTTTGCGTATCGCAAGCTTGATCCCGGTGAATATGAGGAATCCACCGAATATGAAAATGAGCCAGCCGAATGTCTCAAGGAGAGCCACGCCGGTGGCGATGAATATGCCTCGCATGACCACGGCTCCGAGAATGCCCATGAAGAGCACTCGGTGCCGATACTCAGGCGGGACGCCGAATGACGAGAAGACGATCAGAAAGACAAAGATGTTATCGACACTGAGCGAAAGCTCGATGACGTAGGCGGTCAGGAACTCGTTGCCGTCGTCCGCACCCATCCAGATGAAAATGCCGACATTGAACAGCAGCGCAAGGGTGACCCATACGCCGTACCAGACGGCCGCTTCCCGGACCCGCACCGCATGGGCGTTCCGGTGGAAAACGCGCATGTCCAAGGTCAACATCGCCACAACGAAGACGGTGAAGCCGCCGAATAACAGCACCGAATCAGACACGGGCGGTTCCGTCCATACAACCCGTAGCAACCCGGCGTCGTTGCAAGGTGGGTACGAGCGCGCTCACGACCACTGTGGGAGAGATGCCGCGCTCATTTCGTAGTTCAGCCCGGCGGGCGCCGGGTTGTTTATCGGGGTAAGCGCTGTCATGGAGCCCGTCGGACTGCATTGTCGGCGTCCATTCAACGGGCACATCCAGCGAAAATCGACAACCGACTGGTGGGTTAGGACATCTTTCGCTTGCACGCCTGTAGGGGCTCGCATAGCAGTGAGCCCCACGGCCAAGGCGATTATTACGTCCTCCAGTAGTTGCGCCACTGTCTTCGGCCGACGGCGGGCAAGGTCCGGTTAACTCGCCTTGACGATCTCGAAGGTCTTGGAACCGGCGGGCGTATCGACGGTCACGGTGTCTCCAACCGAGCGGCCTATGATCGCCCCTCCGACCGGAGATCCGCTGGACATCTTGCCGGAAAGCGGGTTCGCCTCGTCAGGGTGCACAAGCTGGCAGACGGTGGCCCGGCCGGTGCCAAGATCCTTGATCGTGACTCGCCCTCCGAGCCGGACGATGCCCTTGTCTCGCTCACTTCTCTCGTTGATGATCTCGGCCCCGCGGAGGGTTTCCTGGATCTCGGAGATCTTGGCGCTGACCATGCCGTGGGCCTCTCGGGCTGCCTCAAGCGGGGCGTTCTCTCTGACGTCCTTGTCTGCGGCGGCCTTGCGGATGTCATCCGAAAGGTCGGTGCGCTGCAGTACGAGGTCGCCCAACTGTTTCTGCATCTGCTGGTGTCCGGCTTTAGTGAGCCTGACTCCCTGTGCCGTCGATGCGCCACTAGCCCTTGCGCCGGCAGCGGAACCGCGACCGCGGCGGAGACGCAGATGCTGGGCCAGGTTGACGTCGATGTGGCCTCTCTTCTTCAGATCAGCAAGGAAGAGCTTGACCACCCCGAGCCGGTCCACCGCGTCCGGGGCTGTACCGTGGGCGCCGATGTGGTCACTGTAGTCACCGATCTCCGGCGGAGCCAGCGAGCGGAGTGACCGATCGTTTCCGAGCCACCTGACAAATCTGCCGAGTTCTGCGCTCGCGACAGGCCGGTCGTCGTCGGGTAATGCAGCGGTGTAATCCCGCAAGGCTTCAGCGACCGTGTCAGGGCCGTCCGACTCTGCGTTGCTTCCGGTATCCTGAGACTTGGCAACCATAAACCGGTCCGCTCCTGACTCTCTAGGTGCTGTCCGCCGACGATGGACGCCAGCAACCCTGCCCACCCGATTCTAGAAACGACACGCGGCGCCGTCAAGAAAACAGGTTTGTCTCTCCAGTATCGCGCGTCCGGCGGTGTGGATATAATCTTCAGGTTATTTTGAAAGACAGTTGATCAATGCCGAAACGTACATATCAGCCCAAGAAAAGACGCCGCCTGAGAGTCCACGGGTTCCGATCCCGCATGCGGACGGTGGGCGGCCGCAAGGTTCTAAGCCGGCGGCGTGCCCGCGGACGGGCGGGACTCACCGTATAGCCGGAAGGCCGCATGGCGCCCTTTATGGCCACCGATGGGAAACCCACCCCTGGCAAGCTCAAAAAGAGCGCCGAGTTCCGCAACGTCCGCGAGAACGGACGCCGCGTGAGTAACGGGCTGCTCATCTTCGGCTCCGTCCAATCGGGTGACGATGTTACGAGATTCGGTCTAGCGGTGAGCAAGCGGGTCGGCAACGCGGTGGTGAGGAACAAAGTGAAACGCCGACTCCGTGAATGTCTTAACTCTCTCGAGTTGGAGCCCGGATTCGATATCGTCGTGTCAGCCCGTCCAACGGCGGCGGAAGCGGACTACCATTCGTTGCTAACGTCGGTAGCCAATCTGGCCCGGCGTGCCGGCGTGCTGTCGCACGACGCGGCGGATGCGAACGATAATCTCTGATAACCGCTCACGAATGCACGGGAAAGAGGAAGGCGGATTGAATATGCGCCGGCCAGTGATCCTGTTGCTGAAGGGATACAAGAAGATAGTCTCGCCGTATTTGCCATCCCAGTGCATGTACGAGCCGACGTGTTCAGCGTACGCACAGGACGCCGTGCGAGAGCATGGCGTGTTCAGAGGTCTACGCTTGACACTACGGAGACTCGGAAGATGCCATCCAGGGCATGAAGGCGGATACGACCCAGTCCCGGCGGCCGGAGCCGCTGATCACGAAGCCGACGCAGGTCACAGTGCCTGAAGTCGCAGCACACCCCGCTCCCCGCTCGGGCCGTATCGACGGCCGGAGCGATTAGGAGTACCTCGGTACATACCGGAGACATACCTCGCCCTCAATAAAGCACCCCCAGACGACCCGCAAGTCCCGGCCTTACGCCCTCGCCCTGTTGTTGTCCGCGTCAATTTTCATACTTGCCGCATGCGTCGGGGACCAGAGTCCAGACGGCGGGTGGGCCGCGCCAGTGATAAGCGGGGACCACATCTACATCGGGTCGAAAGACGGACGTCTGACTCGCTTTTCGCTAAATGATGATGGGCGGTTCGACAACTCTTTCGCGTTCCCCGCGGCCGCGCTCGACACGCTGGGTCCCATCTACGGCACGCCGCGTGTCGATGGCGGACGTGTTTTCGGCGCGTCGTACGACTGTGACAACCTTGATTGTGAAGCTCAGGTGTTCGCCGTCTCAGCTGAGGACGCACGTCCCATTTGGCCAGAGGTGACCTTCAAACTGCGCACAAGGGTCGTCGGCGCCGTCGCGGTCTCGGGGGACACGGTGCTGTTTGGGACCTCGGAGATCGACGACGAGCTGGACCCGTCCACAGCCGAGGGTTATCTCTACGCGCTGGACGCACGGCCGGATGCCCCCCAGCGTCTTCTCTGGCGCTTCCCGACAACCGGCTACGTCTGGGGCACCCCCGTCGTCTCAGATGGCGTTGTCTATTTTGGAGATCTTGACGGTGTGTTCTACGCCGTGTCACTGGGCGGGGACGGAGCTGACGACGACGCCGGGCGCGAGCTCTGGCGCTTCAGTACCGGCGCTGCGATCGTCACGGAACCGTTGATCGCCGACGGGATGATCTACATCGGCAATTTCAACGACGCTTTCTACGCATTGAACATTGCGACACGTCAGGCCGCGGTCAGCGGATCGGTGCTGCAGGGCCCGGGCGAATGGTCTTTCAATTCCGACGGATGGTTCTGGGCTACCCCGTTAATTCACGAGGGCGTTCTTTACATCGGCACGTTGAACGGCAAGTTTTACGCCCTCGACCCGGCGACCGGGGTTGAGCGTTGGGCGAACCCTGGTTCGGTGAAAGGCCAGATCGTCGGTGGTCCTGTGGTGATCACTGAGGCGGGCGGGACTGCACTCGCCGTGCCCTCCGGCAGTGACAACATCGGCGTGTTCGACGCCCGCACCGGATCGGAGCTGAACGGGTTTGCGACGGACGGAGGGGTGAAGGCGCAGCTGATCACTGATGGGCGATTCCTCTACGCCCACACCATCGGAGACGACCTGATCAAGTTCGACATCCCCACTCGCGGCGTGATTTTCTGTATCGACGCAGAGACGGGACTATCGTGCTGATGATCACGTCGTTCCCGGCCGCCCTCTTTGTGGTGATCGAAAAGATCGCTGTCTCAGACGGGGTAGTCCTCTGATGGGCAATCTCCCGTACAAGCGATTCCTGATCATCGGCGGTGTCGCATTTATCGCCGCCGCGATATTCCAGTTCAACCTTCTGGTCATCGGGCCGATGGTGAACGCCCTCGTCTTTCTGGCCCCGCTTCTGTTCAGC
>JAQBUX010000305.1 GCA_027623795.1 Chloroflexota bacterium | reverse complement strand
CGGAGAGCCACACGTGGTCCCACGAGCGTGAGTCCAGGCCGCCGGCAAGCCAGAACAGGATGCCCCGCAGTGTGTCTCGCTCCGGTACGGCGACGATGACGAGCGAGATCAGCGCCCCCATGAAAGCGTTCACCGCGACACCGGCGAGTATCAACGTAGCCACCGAAAATCGGCCGCTGGCGATTGCGATCGCATACACGAGGAACGCTGTGCCGATCGCCCCTGCAAGGGCGAACAACGGCAGCGCAAGGAAGAACAGCGAGGACGCGCCGGTTGCGATGGCGATGACGGCGGCCGCCGCGCCCCCGGACGCCACGCCTATCGTGCCGGGGTCAGCCAGCGGGTTACGGAAAATGGCCTGCATCGCGGCCCCCGCAACCCCAAGCGCCATCCCGACGAGCGCTCCCACAACGATGCGTGGCAGGCGAATCTGCTCGACCACCAGCTCCTCGGTGCGGTCGTAGTCGGTCAGGTGGATGCCGAGAGGCTCGGCGGTGATCGCCAGGACGCGCGATACCGAGATGTCCAGCGGTCCGGTACTGAGCGAGACGAGGGCGACTACGGCGAGGACAAGCGTCAGTACGCCGAGGCCTGCCGCGAGACGCGTGCCGAGGGCCGCCTCACGCGGTGGTCTGAGTTTGGCGGTAAGTATGAACGCCATGTCCCGAACAGGTCCCCCTAGTTCTTCGCAAGGGGAACCCGGAGGCACGCCTTATGGCGGTTCTCTCGGGCCGGCGTTTACCGGTTCCACGATGGGAACAAAAAACCCCAGCGAAACATCGCTGGGGGTCACGACCGGCAAAGCCGAGGGCGACGGTGTCTCTCATTTGCGAGAGACATCGCCGACGGACCCCTTATTGAGCGAAGAGCAGTCCGTCGTCCGGCCAGGCAGGTCTCCTGACTCGCGGGATCAAGTCCCGCATACAGTGGCGCTTCCGTGGCGGCATTTAACCGCCTTCCCTATTCTCCCTCCGACGGTAATGTCGAAAGGGCACCAGGCCGGGCGAATATTCAGTTGTCCAGATGGCGACGGACGATACCGGAGCCGCGCCGAACGGTCAATGGGGCGGGCGAAGAGCCCCACGTCGGGGATCTCGATCAGTCGCGATCTCCAGGCGCTTTCCGCGCTCCTACTTCCAGGCCAGCGCCTCTCCGTGGGTGAGAGTGAAGAACGCTCCGGGGGTTCGTCCCCATGCTCGTAAGGTGGCGGCGATCTCGATCAGCTCCTCGGCCGTCGCGATACCGGCGTCGGTGGCGGTCGTCGCGATGTTCGACTCCTGGATCCGGGCGGACCACAGGTCGCCCCACTGCCCGGTGGCCCCGGCATCCCCGAACGACCAGACGGACGCCCGGACCTCGAACCGATCCAGACCCAGAGGCTCCAGCAGCGAGCGTAGACGTCGTCCCATCTCCGGATCACCGCCGTTCTTGCGCGCGACAGCGTTGTATATCGCGAGAAAACGGTCGGTTTCCGGAGTACGCGGCCAGAACGCGGCGGTACCCCAGTCAACCTCGGTAACGCCGAACACACCTCCGGGCGCCAGGACACGGAGCGCTTCTTGGACTGCGAGGGCCGGGTCGGACAGATGTTGTAGGAGCTGGTGCATATGGGCCACGTCGAAAGACCCGTCGGAGAACGGCAAGCCGTATGCGTCAGCGGTCTTATATTCGATGTTTGCAAGACCTGCGGATTCGGCGTCCGCCACCGCCCGCTCGACGGCGGCCCTGGAACTGTCCACCCCGACCGTGCGACCCGGCGCGACGGCGTTCGCCAATCCGGCCGTTATGCTGCCGGGGCCGCAGCCGATATCGAGTAGCGACATCCCGGGACGCAGTTGCGGCAACAAGTACGCAGCGTTCCGTTCAGCGCTGCGTCTGGCGTGTTCATCGACCACCACCGGATGGTGTCCGTGCATGTAATTCTCGCCACCGGACCCCACTGGTTCGGTCATTTGCCCCATCTCTTAATACTCAAGGGTTTGCGCCGGAAAACGTAACGCAAAGCTCGCACTTTTGCGCATTGTGGTGTAGAAAAGACAACTGTTTGTAGAAAATTTCACAGTCCGCGGAGTGTAAATGGACGAAGCTTCAACTCCTGCCAGGATTCGCACGGAGGTCCTGGCGGGACTCACTGTCTCACTTGCGCTTGTCCCGGAGGCGGTGGCCTTCGCATTTGTTGCAGGGGTTGAACCACTCGTCGGACTGTACGCCGCATTCATCGTCGGATTCATCACGTCTCTGACGGGCGGACGCCCTGGAATGATCTCCGGCGCCACCGGAGCACTTGCCGTTGTGATGGTCGCCCTGGTCAAGGACCACGGGCTCGAATATCTGTTCGTCACGGTGGTCCTCATGGGGATCATCCAGATGGCGGTTGGCTTCCTGAAACTGGGCACATTGATCCGGATGGTGCCCTATCCGGTGATGCTCGGGTTCGTGAACGGCCTCGCTATCGTCATTTTTCTGGCGCAACTTGAGAGCTTCAAGACGGAAGGCTCAGACGGCATTGAGACGTGGCTTCCGCCCGCCGACATCCTTCTGATGCTCGGACTGGTCGCGTTGACGATGTCGGTCATCTACCTTCTACCAAGGCTGACCCAGCGGTTCCCGTCCGCCCTCGCCGGAATTCTGGTCGTTTCAGGCCTTGTGATCTTCGTGGGGATCGATACCCCGTCGGTCGGCGACCTCTCGCCTATCTCGGGCGGGCTCCCGCAGTTTGGCGTGCCGGATGTGCCATACAACTTCGAGACCTTGCGAATCATCGTGCCGTTCGCTTTCATCCTCGCGGGAATCGGCCTGATCGAGTCGTTGCTCACGCTCACCCTGATCGACGGCATCACCGAGACCAAAAGCCAGAAGAACCGGGAGTGCGTCGCACAGGGCGCGGCGAACGTTGTGACCGGCTTCTTCGGTGGCATGGGCGGCTGCGCCATGATCGGCCAGAGCATGATCAACATTAAGGCCGGAGCACGATGGCGGATGTCCGGCATCGTGGCGGCGATCTTATTGCTGGTCTACATACTTTTTGCCTCGTCGCTAATTGAACGAATCCCGATCGCCGCCCTTGTTGGCGTCATGTTCGTTGTCGTTGTCGGGACCTTTTCGTGGTCCAGTCTGCGCATCATCCGTAAGGTGCCTCTCTCTGACGCGTTGATCATGGTCCTTGTATCAGGGGTGACGGTCGTAACCGATCTGGCGATAGCCGTCGTAGTCGGTGTGATCGTTTCCGCACTGGTGTTCGCCTGGAACACCGCCCGATCGATTTACGTGGAGGAAAGCTCGGGAAGCACGCCTTCACGGCGC
>JAQBUX010000017.1 GCA_027623795.1 Chloroflexota bacterium | reverse complement strand
CTGTTCGCCCATTAAAGCGGCACGCGAGCTGGGTTCAGAGCGTCGTGAGACAGCTCGGTCTCTATCCGCCGTGGGCGCAGGACAATTGAGGGGCGCCGCTCCTAGTACGAGAGGACCGGAGTGGACAGACCTCTGGTGTGCCGGTTGTATCGCCAGATGCATCGCCGGGTAGCCATGTTTGGACGGGATAAGCGCTGAAAGCATATAAGTGCGAAGCCCTCCCCAAGATTAATTGTCCCGCCCTTCTTTGGAAGGGGTAAGATCCCACGTAGACTACGTGGTAGATAGGCCACAGGTGTAAGGGCAGCAATGTCCTCAGCTGAGTGGTACTAATGGATCGAGGGCTTGACCCACATTAAGGTGCGGTTGTTTCTCGGCATTATTCGGAGTTTTTGGAGTCAATTAATTCATAGATATACGGTTGTCAGATCGCAGAGGGGGATTGGTCCCGCCTGCACGCTGGACTCCCGTAATCCATTCAGTTAGAATTGGATTGCGGGGTGGAGCAGCGGCAGCTCGTTGGGCTCATAACCCAAAGGTCGGCGGTTCGAATCCGCCCCCCGCGACCACGTACAACCGGCCCGGGCTTGCGAGTCCGGGCCTTTATTTGTGAATAGTCCCCTGGTGGTTAGAGCGCAACGGACCCACCCGTTCCCATCCCGAACACGGTAGTGAAACGTTGTAGCGTTGACGATACTGCGCCGGCGACGGCGTGGGAAAATAGACCACCGCCAGGGGGCTTTTCTTTTTCCGAATATTTGGCCTCGGTTACAAAAAATCCGGCGCCAAGTATCCCCGCAAAGGGCCGCTAATTAGCGGCCCTTTTTATGTCGGCGCACCCGGGTTGGGGCGACGATGTTCTTCATCCGCCCTGATCTCCCCTCTCCGATTCTCCCTCGTTCCGGAGCAAGCAGCCAACGCAAGATGCTGCGCGGCCGCCTTACACAGTTCATCCGAGATGGATGCTGTCGTATCGAGGTGAACATGCCCGGTCAACGTTCGCCCGGGCGCAAGGCCACACGGGGATGACCCGGGGGCAACCCCGGCACGCCGTCGTGCCCGTTCGGACGTTCCTCTACGCGAACGTGCGTACGCGTACTGGCCAAATCTCGCTATAGGTAAGCGGGACATCGACGTACGATTGCTCCAGAGTATGATCGGGTGGCCTGCCTGTTACGAAGGTCGTCGGCTGCCCCGAAATACGCGAGAACAGGATCGTCGGCAAATTAGGCACTCGAACGGACCTTACATATACTGTGGGCATCAAAATCTTGATGAAAGGCCCAGGTAACTAAGTTTGACTGACACGAACGAACACCAGACCCCCGAATCCACCGACGGTGGTGACGAGGGAATCGATACCCCCCCCCCGAGCCCGGAGGCGGCCACCTCGGACGCCATTGCTGAGAGTGCGGCGCCGGCGGCCGAAAGCCCCGCTGCGGTCGCCGAAAGCGCCGTAGCTGTGGCCGAGAGCCCTGTTGCGGTTGCCGAAAGCGCCGTAGCAGTGGCCGAGAGCCCGCCTGCTTCGCCCGTGGACGAGGCCAGCCTCACGATGGCTGACCTGCTCGACGAGTACATGCCGGCGCGCTCACTTCGTCGTGGGGACATAATCGACGGCCGTGTCATGCGCCGCGACCATGAAGGCCTGCTGGTCAACATCGGTCACAAATCTGAAGGCGTGGTCCTCTCCAAAGAGATGCGGACCCTCGCCGATGAAGACGTCGAGGCTCTGGCGGTCGGGGACGAGGTGATCGCTTACGTCCTCAATCCTGAAGGCCACGACGGTTCCGCAGTCCTCTCGATAGATCGCGCTCGCGGTGAACAAGGGTGGCGCGTGCTCGAGAAGGCTATGGAAGTCGAGGAGAGTGTGACCGGCAAAATCGTCGGTTCGAACCGCGGCGGAGCCGTGGTGGAGTCGGAGGGCGTCCAGGGCTTCATCCCGCTGTCCCAGCTCGTCGGCAAAGCCCGCGAGCTTTATGTGCCGGGTGGTGAGGATCCCAAAGAGGGATTCATCGGGATGGACATCGAGTTCAAGGTCATCGAACTCAACCGACGGCGCAACCGCGCGATCTTCTCGGAACGTGCGGCGCTGCAAGCGTGGAAAATGGGCCAGAAACAGCGCCTTGTTCAGGAATTGAACGAGGGCGATGTGGTGAAGGGCCGCGTGACGGGCATTTCCTCTTTCGGCGCTTTCGTAGACCTTGGTGGGGCAGACGGCCTTATCCACATCTCGGAACTGTCGTGGGAGCCCGTGAAGTCCCCCGAGGATGTCGTGTCGATCGGCGACGAACTGGATGTCCACATCCTGCGCATTGACAGGGATAACCTCAAGATCGCACTCAGCCTGCGGCGCCTCAGCCCTGAGCCGTGGGAGACGATCGAAGAGAAGTACTCCATCGGCCAGACGGTCAACGGAACCGTGACAAAGCTCGCCAACTTTGGGGCTTTTGCCCGGATCGAGGGGGGGATTGAAGGGTTGATCCACATCTCGGAGCTCAGCCCACAGATGATTAAGCACCCGCGCGAGGTCGTCACGGAAGGCGATGAACTTGTGCTCAGGATTCTTCGCATCGAACCCGAACGCCGAAGGCTGGGGCTTAGCCTAAAGCAGGCCCGGGACGACGCTTATGAGCCGACATTTGACGACGGGATGGACTCGGCCCCGCCGCGATCAACCGGAATTTTCGACGCCCAGTCGCTTGAAGAGATTGCCGAAGTCTTCAGCGACAACGAGTAGGCGAATCGACCCCATACCAGGAGAGGCAATTAATGCCAGGTAGGTTCGAGAAGTTCTCGGAACGCGCGAGGCGGGTTCTGTCCCTTGCCCAGGAAGAAGCGCAACGCTTCAACCACAACTACATAGGGACGGAGCACATCTTGCTTGGGCTTGTACGCGAGACCGAAGGGTCCGCGGCCAAAGTTCTTTCCAATTTGAACGTAGAGCTAACCAAGGTACGCTCGGCCGTCGAGTTCATCATCGGACGCGGCGAACGTCCTTCGTCGAGCGAAATTGGACTTACTCCGCGTGCTAAAAAGGTGATCGAGTTAGCCGTCGACGAGGCGCGTAGGCTCAACCACCACTACATCGGCACAAACCATTTGCTGATCGGCCTCATGCGTGAGGGCGAGGGCGTCGCCGCTGGCGTCCTGGAGAGCCTCGGCGTTTCTCTGGACAAGGTTCGCTCTGAGACGGCGCGGATCCCTGAGCAGAGCGCACATCCGGGCGCACAACCGGGCGGACAGCCAAGTGGAACGGCCCAGCCCGGCACCCGCACGCCGACCCTCGACGAACTCGGAGTGGACCTGACGGCGTGGGCGCGGCAGGGCAAGCTTGACCCGGTCGTTGGCCGTGAAGAAGAAGTCCAACGCGTGGTCCAGATCCTGAGCCGCCGCACGAAGAACAATCCCGTCTTGATTGGCGAGCCCGGCGTCGGAAAGACCGCGATCGTCGAGAAGCTAGCCCAGATGGTCGAGTCGGGAGACGTCCCTCCAACGCTCACCGGCAAGCGCGTTGTAACCCTTGATATGGCCTCACTTGTCGCCGGCACGAAGTACCGGGGTGAGTTTGAAGAGCGCCTGAAGAAGGTGATCAACGAGCTCAGGCAGTCCGGCAATTGCGTACTGTTCATCGACGAGATGCACACGATGGTGGGCGCGGGCGCCGCCGAAGGAGCCGTGGACGCCGCAAATATCCTCAAACCGGCTTTGGCCCGCGGCGAAGTCCAGGCGATCGGCGCAACGACGCTGGACGACTACCGGAAATACGTCGAACGTGACCCGGCCCTGGAGCGACGGTTTCAGCCGGTGACGGTGGACCCGCCGGATATCAACGACACCATCAGCATCCTGCGCGGTATCAAGGGCAAATACGAAGAGCACCACGGACTTGCGATCACCGACGAGGCGATACGCGCTGCGGCGTCACTTGCGCTCAGGTATATCCCGGACCGGCACATGCCGGATAAGGCGATCGATCTGATCGACGAGGCCGCGTCACGGGTCCGGATCAAGAACAGCGTCCAGCCCAAGGATCTCAAAGAGGCTTCGCGGCATCTGGAGTCGGTCCGCGCCGACAAGAACGAAGCGATCTCGAACCAGCAGTACGAAAAAGCCGCCGAGTTACGCGACTCTGAGATGAAACTCTCGACCCAGGTCGAAACACTTCAAACCGCCTGGGACGCAGAAAAGCCGAACAAGACCGAGGTGACGGACGAAGACATCGCTGAAGTCGTGAGTATGTGGACACGCATCCCGGTCACCCGGCTTGGCGTCGAGGAGACTGAGCGGCTCATCCACATGGAGGATGCGTTACACGAGCACGTCGTCGGCCAGAACGATGCGATTTCGATCATATCGAAGGCCGTCCGGCGAGCACGCGCAGGCATCAAAGACCCGCTGCGACCCATCGGGGCGTTCATGTTCCTGGGGCCGACGGGTGTCGGAAAGACGCACCTGGTGAAGCAGCTCGCCGACTTCATGTTTGGCAGCGAAGACGCCATGATTCGGCTGGACATGTCTGAGTTCATGGAGCGCCACACAGTCGCCAGGCTTGTGGGCGCGCCTCCGGGATACATCGGTTTCGACCAAGGTGGCCAGCTAACGGAAGCGGTGCGCCGGAAGTCCTACTCTGTGATCCTGCTCGACGAGATCGAAAAAGCACATCCGGACGTTTTCAACATCCTGCTGCAGATCTTCGAGGACGGTCACCTGACCGACTCCAAGGGCCGCAGGGTGGACTTCCGCAATACGGTCGTGATCATGACCAGCAACCTGGGCTCGGACCTTATCAAGCGAGATAACTCGCTCGGGTTCGGACGGGTGAGCGAGGTCGACGAGTCGCAGGCGGATGAGCGATACAAGCGGATGTCTGACAAAGTGATGGATGAGGTGAAACGCTTCTTCCGGCCTGAGTTCCTGAACCGGCTGGACGGCACGGTGGTGTTCCACTCACTGACCAAGGCGCACATCGTCGAGATCGTCGACCTCATGCTGCAATCGGTCCGCACACAGTTGCTTGAGAAGGGCATGGTCCTTCAGGTGACCGACGGTGCACGGGAGTGGCTTGCGGAGAAGGGATACGACCCGAACTTCGGCGCACGACCGCTCCGCCGCCTCATCCAGGACAAGTTAGAGGACCGGCTTTCCGACGATCTTCTCGCCGGAGTGTTTAAGGCTGGCGACGTCGTCGAGATAGATATAGATTCCGAGGGCCTGGTTAACGTCACGACTAACGTCACGACGCCGAAGTCTGACGATGGCTTACCCGCAGAGGAAGCCGTCACGGCGGATACCGAGTAGCGCTCGGTCCGGCAGCAGACATGAAATGATGAAGGGGGAGCCGACCGGCTCCCCCTTCTCGCGTCCGCCGTTCGGCTTGCTCCCCGCCCGACATCCCAGTCTCCAAGTGTGAAAATTCGAATCGTACGGGTTGGCGGTCGGGATTGGACTGTCAGAGTCCGTACTGTAACTCAGGACTTCGATGAGTCCGGACGGCGTCAGACCCGGACCGGGGCGTACGGCTACGAGGGAGTGGAGTATCAGTGCCAAGGCAACCAGGCCCAGACGGGTGTATTTTGTTCACGTTGTCCGCCCTGCCCGTCCACGCTGCGACGACGGCGCCCCGATACAACATTATTCGATGTGCCCCTGGAGCCAACTATGTCTACAAGTCTGAGCATTGGTGAGTTTGAGATAACGACCGTCCAGGACCACCAGGGGACTGACCGAAACCCCTCAGAGATCTATTCAGCGGTTCCGGCGGCGGCGTGGAACCCGTATCGAGGTTTCGCACTCGACCCGGACGGTTTCTATCGATCACAGTGGCGCGGGCATCTGATCCGCCCGGCCGATGGCGGCGCCCCGATTCTGGTGGACACTGGTATGGGTCCCGGTCCACACGAACACACCGGAAAACCGGGCGAGTTGATCGACAGCCTGACGGCGATCGGCGCGAAGCCGGAAGACATCGGGAGCGTTGTGATCACGCATACTCACGGCGACCACATCGGCTGGAACGTCACGTACGATGGCGGAACTCCCCGGGCGACATTCCCGAACGCCCGTTATCTGGTCGCCCGTGCGGACTGGGACCACTACTCCCGCCCTGAAAACTCGAATGCAGCCTTCGATCAGCTCGTCAAGCCGCTTGAAGGGCTCGGCGTCCTGGAGCTGGTGGAGGGCGTGCACGAGATCAGCACCGGCATCTCTACGCTGCCGACAAACGGCCACACCCCCGGCCACCAGTGCGTCCTCGTCGAGTCAGGCGGTCAGACGGGCGTGGTGACCGGCGACCTGTTCCACAATGTGGCGCAGATCTCCGAACAGGACTGGTGCCCGATTTTCGATTGGGACACCACCATGTCCACGCGCTCCCGCAGCGACCTGCTGGGACGGGCGGAGCGGGAGGGGTGGACGGTATTTTCCGGACATCTGGGGATCGACAAGAGCATCGGCAAGGTTGTCCGTTCCGGCGACAAGCCGACCTGGCAAGCGCTTTAGACCGCCGGGCAGTTCACACAAATGGCGATGTGTGACGCCGGCCTGTTGTTCTGGACACGGGTGAACCGGATACTCGCAGGACATCTACAGCGAAGGTCTTTTTGTTTTGCCACCGACCGACACTAAATCCGTATTCGTCTGCTCCGAGTGCCAGACGCGCTACGCCCGCTGGGAGGGACGATGCTCTCGCTGCGGCGCGTGGAACGCGCTAAACGAGACGGTAGAGCCACGGAAGCGTGCAAAGTCGAACGGTATCGGGGCCGGGGCGCGGACCTCCGGCGGCGGAATTGGCATCGGGATCGACGGATTCTCGTTAATCGAGCCGATCGAACTTTCCAGGGTCGAGGTCAGCTCCGCTAGCAGACTCGATACCGGAATCGGTGAGTTTGACCGCGTGTTGGGCGGAGGCGCCGTCGCCGGGTCGGTGTTGCTCCTGTCGGGCGAGCCGGGTGTCGGCAAATCGACACTGCTGCTGCAGACCGCCGCATCGGTCGCCGCGCGGCACGGCGCTGTCCTCTACATATCCGGAGAGGAATCTGCGGATCAGGTAAGGATGCGTGCCGGCAGGCTCGGCGTTTCCGGCGACCGCATTTTTCTGCTAAACACCGATGACGTGGACATCATCATCGCCCAGTGCGACGAAATTAAACCCCGCCTGCTGGTGGTGGATTCGATCCAGACCGTTAGCGCGTCCGACCTACCGGGCACCGCCGGAAGCGTCACACAGGTCCGTGAATGCGCACGAAGGCTGACCGCCCGCGCCAAGACATCAGGGATCCCGCTGATACTGGCGGGGCACGTGACCAAAGACGGCTCGATAGCGGGACCGCGCGTCCTGGAACACACCGTTGACGTCGTGCTGCAACTTTCCGGTGACAGCGCCGGCAATCTGCGAACCCTGCACGGCACGAAGAACCGGTACGGGCACACGAACGAGGTCGGCGTGTTCGAGATGGGCGCAAAAGGACTGTCAGAGGTGAGTGACCCTTCACGGTCCTTGCTGACAGACCGCTCCTTGCGTCCTGAACCGGCAGCTGGAACGGCCGTAGCCGCCGTTATCGAGGGCACTCGCCCGCTAATTGTCGAGGTGCAAGCGCTAACCGCTCCGTCCGGAGGACAGGCGGCGCGACGGGTCGCGACCGGGATCGACCTGGCCCGCATGAACCAGGTCGTGGCAGTGCTCGCTCGCCGCGTCGGCTTGCCGCTGGCGTCTCAAGACGTGATCGTGAGTGTGACCGGCGGCATGAGATTGACCGAGCCGGCGGCCGATCTCCCGATCGCCCTGGCCATCGCATCAAGCCTCCTGGATGTGCCGGTTGACCCGGGACTTGCCGCCGCCGGCGAGATCGGACTTTCGGGCGAGTTGCGGGCGGTGCCGCAGGCCCCGCGCCGCCGGTCAGAGGCTGCGCGTCTTGGATTTGGCGCGTGCCTGTTGCCACGGGGCGCGCAGAAAGACGGCACCGGGCTGGAAGCGGCGACTCTCGCGGAGGCTGTTCGGATGGCGCTGCCGAGGACCCGAGACGGGTTACACTACGCAGAATCGGGTGACGCGACCGCACCGGGAGGTTGAAGTGCGGACCGTAGAGTCCCGGTGTTCTGAGGAGTAACCGATGACGAGCACCCCGGCGAGTCCGTCGATCGAAATACCGCTGTCCGAAAAACGCGAGCGGCTAGTCGAGATCTTACGTAGCTACGGGTCGCTGATCGTTGCCTATTCAGGCGGCGTGGACAGCGCCTTCCTGGCCGCCATAGCGCAAGACACCCTGGGCGATCGCGCGATCTCCATTACCGCCCATTCACCGAGCCTCGCAGATGACGAGTTGACGGAGGCCGTGGACCTGGCGAACGCCCACGGCTGGAACCATCGCGTAATCCTGACCGATGAAATCAACGATCCGCGGTACACGGCGAACGACACGCAACGCTGCTTTTTTTGCAAGACTGAGCTGTACACGCAACTCATCGAGATCGCCCGGAGTGAAGGCTGGAACGAGGTCGCCAACGGCACGAACGCCGATGACCTCGGCGACTTCCGGCCCGGATTGGACGCCGCACGCGATTTCACCGTTCGCAGCCCGTTGGTTGAGGCGGGCTTGACCAAGGCCGAGATTCGCGCGCTGTCTCAGGAAATGAACCTGCCGACCTGGGACAAGCCTGCGCAGGCCTGTCTGGCCTCGAGGATTCCGTACGGCACGATGGTCACCGTCGAGGCGTTAAGCCAGATCGCGAAGGCCGAGCGCGGCTTGCGACAAGCCGGATTCCGCCAGTTGCGAGTCCGCCACCACGGGGACGTGGCTCGCATCGAGGTTCCGGTGGAAGACCTGAAGTCGTTGATCGACGACGAGACTCGCCAACTTATCGTCAAAAAGCTCCGGGAGGCCGGCTACCTGTATGTGACGATGGACCTCGCCGGCTTCCGCTCGGGAAGTATGAACGAAGCGATCGGTAAATCGGTGGCGCCGGTAAGCTCCGGCGCCAGTTCGTAGCATCGCGCGCAACACACGACGGATTGATGTGCCGGTGAAGTCCGCCTACATCGACATGATCGGCGGCGCGTCTGGCGACATGCTTCTCGGCGCGCTCATTGACGTCGGCCTTCCTCTGGACGATCTAAGGGATGAACTCGCCGGAATGGATGTCGGCGGATACACGCTCAGGGCGGAGCGAGTCGCCCGGGGCGCCCTCAACTGCACCCTCCTGCATGTGGACCTGGACGGTGACGGGTTGCGACGGCGCGGGTGGGACGAGCTTTCGGAGACCGTTCAATCTAGCCGGTTGCCGGACGAAGTGCGCTCAAAAGCCATCCAGGTGCTGGACCGCCTGACCGACGCAGAATCCGTGGTTCACGGCGTAGACCGTCACCACCTGACACCACACGAACTGGGCACTGTGGACACGCTTGTGGACATCGTCGGCGTGATAGCGGGGTTCCGCCTGCTTGGCGTAGAACACATCGCCTCCGGCCCGTTCCCCGCGGGCACGGGATTTGTGATGAGCGACCACGGTCGCATCCCAGGCCTGGCTCCGGCTACGGCGCAGGTGTACGCAGCGGCAAACGCCCCGGTGCGCGCCGCGAGCGAATGGGGGCCAAAGGGCGAGACGGTGACGCCGTCCGGCGCTTCGCTCATCACCTCGATAGCGAGCTTCGAGCCCGTGGAGATACGAATCGATAGAATCGGCTATGGCGCCGGCTCCCGAAACCCTGACGACTATCCGAATGCGCTCGGCCTGTGGCTCGGTGAGGTGCAACGCACAGTGCCGCCTGGATCTCCGGACGCCGGATTGTCATTGCTGGAAACGAATATCGACGACATGGGCGGCGAGCTCTTCGGATACGTGCAGGAACGGCTGCTAGAAGCGGGCGCGCTCGACGTCTGGATGACGCCAATCCAGATGAAGAAGAACCGCCCGGCAGTTTTGCTGTCCGCACTGGTCAGGCAGGCCGACGCGGACAGCGCAGCGGACGTGATCCTGCGTGAGACATCCACGCTCGGCGTTCGTCGCCGCGCTGTGGAGCGCTACACGGCGGATCGTGAAGTGATCGAGTTGACCACAACGCTCGGAACGGCGCGGGTCAAGATCAAGCGTGTCGATGGCGAGGTGGCGGGAATATCGCCGGAGTACGAGGACTGTCGAACTCTGGCGCTCAAGCACGGCCTCACACTGGCGGAGGTCATGCGCCGGGTCGAGGATGAGGCGCGGTCTCGGGTCTGAGCGGGCGAGGACCTGGCCATCCCGGTCTGCGATCGCGCATGAACGCAGATGGCCGGCCTGAACGCTCATTCGCCCGTTTCGACGAGCTTTACCGATACGAACTCCTTGACCCTGCATCGCGCGGCTGTCTACCATCATGAGGTGGTCGGCGTTGGCAGTGCACAGCCCTCGGTGTGGACAACGCGTCACAGGCCGTCTGCAGGCCCCAGTGGCGCAGTGGTAGCGCAGCCGATTTGTAATCGGCAGGTCGGTGGGTTCGAATCCCCCCTGGGGCTCCACGCACGTCAATTCAGTGTGGAAGAAGTGGACCTGATGTAATTCAATTACGAATTACGTCTTTCCGACCCCACCCCCTCGGTGTTAATGTTAGAATCGCCGATTGGCGCAGGGGTGGGAGAGTGGTTAAATCCAGCAGACTGTAAATCTGCCGCCGTAACGGCTACGTAGGTTCGAATCCTACCCCCTGCACCAGTCATTAGAGAGCGCTTTCCGTAACTCGTCGCGAGGCCCACATAGCTCAGCGGTAGAGCGCGTTCTTGGTAAGAACGAGGTCACCAGTTCAATCCTGGTTGTGGGCTCCAGCTCTCCTCGTTACATAACAGATAGCAGAATTCCATTCCATGGGCCGGAGGCACTACAGGTAAATGGCCAAGGTAGTATTTGACCGCAGCAAGCCGCACCTAAACGTTGGCACGATTGGCCACGTGGACCACGGCAAGACGACGCTTACGGCCGCCATCACCGGCGTCCTGTCTACACGAAATAATCGTGTGAAGGCGATGGCGTTCGACCAGATCGACAACGCTCCCGAAGAACGCGAGCGCGGTGTGACGATCGCCATCACGCACGTGGAGTACGAGACGGAAACCCGTCACTACGCCCACATCGACTGCCCCGGCCACGCCGACTACATCAAGAACATGATCACGGGCGCCGCCCAGATGGACGGCGCAATTCTGGTCGTATCGGCGCCCGACGGCCCGATGCTCCAGACACGTGAGCATATCCTGCTGGCCCGCCAGGTGAACGTACCCAAGATCGTCGTCGCCCTGAACAAGGTCGACATGATGGATGACCCGGAGCTACTCGAACTGGTCGAGCTTGAGATCCGTGAGCTTCTGACGAGCTATGGCTTCCCGGGCGACGAAGTTCCCGTGATCCAGGTCAGCGCTCTTGAGGCGCTCGAGCACTACGACGATCCGGACAACAAGTGGACCCAGGCGATTATGGAGTTGACCAACGCGGTCGACGAATACATCCCGATCCCTGACAGGCCCGTCGACCAGCCCTTCCTTATGCCGGTTGAGGACGTATTCGGCATCAAGGGACGCGGCACCGTCGTCACGGGACGGATCGAACGGGGACGTGTGGTGATGGGCGACACGATCGAAATCGTTGGATTCGGCGAGACCACGACCACAACGGTCACCGGCGTCGAGATGTTCCACAAGACGCTTACAGAGGGCTTGCCCGGCGATGCCGTCGGCTGTCTACTTCGAGGGGTCGACCGCGAGGCTGTCTCCCGTGGCGCCGTACTTGCCGCTCCAGGCTCGTTGACGCCGCACACGAAGGCGAAGGCGCAGATCTACGTTTTGACGGGAGCTGAAGGCGGCCGTCATACGCCGTTCTTCTCCGGCTACAAGCCCCAGTTCTACATCCGTACCACCGACGTGACGGGTGAGATTCGACTCCCCGAAGGCGTCGAGATGGTCATGCCCGGTGACAACATCGAGATGGATGTCGAGCTGATGTACCCGGTGGCGCTGGAAGAGGAGCTTCGATTCGCCGTCCGTGAGGGTGGCAGGACGGTAGGTTCCGGAGTATTCATCTCCATCGACAGCTAATTGTTGTTACATTGGGACGGGTTGCCGGAACCGGCGACCCGTCCTGAACGTGAATGAAAGTGACGTGGGGCCCGGCCTGATGGCCGCGGCCCCATCTGGTTGAATCCCCGTCGGTGACGGGGCTGAGGACAAGGGAGACCCCGCCATATGGCAAAGGGCGGACCCCGAGAATCGATAACCCTGGCGTGCACGGAGTGCCTGGAACGGCGGTATCACACCTCCAAAAACAGGCGTAATAACACGACACGGCTGGAGCTGAACAAGTTCTGCTCCAAATGCCGGAGTCACCAGATGCACCGGGAAACCAGGTAGGAAATATTTATGGCCACCAGGCAACCAGCTCAGCGCACCCTTCGCACCGCGGGCGCCGCACCGCGCGGCGGCGTGTTCCGGTTTTTCATCGAGGTGATCGCTGAACTTCGTCGCACGACCTGGCCAACGCGCCGGGAGGCGACTCGCCTATCCATGCTTGTCCTGGCCGTCGCCGCGTTCTTTGGCGTCTTTCTTGGCGCCATCGACTATGGATTCGGCCGGTTGGCCGAATTCTTAATCGGAGCCTAAGTTCTGACTACCGAATCACAAACGATCGTCGACGAAGGCGGTCGCTGGTACATCATCCACACTTACTCCGGTCAGGAAGACCGGGTTAAGCGGAATCTCGAACAGCGAATCGAGACGATGGACGTCAAGGACAAAATCTTTGACGTGATCGTCCCGACCGAGGAAGAGATCGAGATCAAGGACGGCCAGCGTCGCCCGGTCGCCAAAAAGATGTACGCCGGGTATCTCCTCGTCCAGATGGTTATGGACGACGAGGCCTGGTACGTCGTCCGGAACACACCGGGCGTGACTGGTTTCATCTCCGCAGAAGACGAACGCGAGCGCCGACCCAAACCGGTGCCGCTGGAACAGGCGGAAGTGGACCGTATCCTCCGCCAGATGACGGCGGACGAGCCCAAGGTCCGCATCGGTTTCGAACAAGGCGACAGCGTCCGAATTACGGACGGTCCGTTTGCTGACTTCATGGGAACCGTGGACTCAGTGCTTGAAGAGCAGGGCAAAGTGCGCGTACTGGTGTCCTTCTTCGGAAGAGAGACCCCGGTCGAGCTGGACTTCCTACAGATCCAAAAAAGCTAAGGTCCGTCGATCGACGGAGTTCGCGCCTCTGCTGGCGCGCGGGTAACAACAATTGGCTAAAAAAGTCGCTACGGTAATCAAACTGCAGATCCCGGCCGGGCAGGCTACGCCCGCTCCGCCGGTCGGGCCGGCGCTGGGACAACACGGCGTCAACATCATGCAGTTCGTTAAGGAATACAACGAACGCACGTCGTCCATGGTCGGGAGCATCGTGCCGGTCGCCATCCAGGTGTACACGGACCGGTCCTTCACGTTCGAGACGAAAAGCCCTCCGGCATCTGACCTGCTGCGCAAAGCGGCAGGGGTTGCAAAGGGCTCCCCCACAACCGGGCTCGCGGTTATCGGTCGCGTGAACCGCTCGCAAATCCGGGAGATCGCGGAGGCCAAGGTCAAGGACCTAAACGCCAACGACGTTGATGGCGCAATGAAGATTATCGAAGGCAGCGCCCGCAGCATGGGCCTGATGGTGGTCGATTAGTCCGACCTCGGTGATGTCCCACCTCCGGCCCGAGAAGGGGGAGGGGGGGCAAGCCGGGCCGGGAGATTTCACATATGCCGAAACATGGAAAGAAGTACAACGCAGCGGCCGCGCAAACCAGCGAAGTTGCGCGCTCAGCCGAAGACGCCGTCGCCCTCGTCAAGAAAATCGCGCCGGCGAAGTTTGACGAGACGGTCGAACTTCACGTGTCGACCGGCGCCGACCCACGACACGCCGAACAGCAGATTCGCGAGGTCGCTCCCCTCCCGCACGGGACTGGCAAAGTGACCCGCGTGATGGTGTTTGCGGAAGGTGAAGCTGCGCGGGCGGCGAAAGCCGCCGGCGCCGACTACATCGCGGACGACGACATCATCAAGAAGATCGAGGACGGCTGGACGGACTTTGAAGTAGCGATCGCTACTCCGGACCAGATGGGCAAGATCGGCCGTCTCGGGCGGTTTCTGGGCCGCAAGGGTTTGATGCCGAATCCACGCACAGGCACGGTCGTGCAGCCTGACGATGTCGCCTCCGCCATCGAAGAGATGAAAAAAGGCCGTACCGAGATCCGGATGGACAGGGACGCGATCATCCACGCCCGCGTCGGCAAAGTCAGTTTCAGTGAAGAGCAGCTTCTGGAAAATCTGGAGTCCGTGGTCGGCACAATCGTGCGGGCGAAGCCGTCAGGCGTGAAGGGCCAGTTGATCAGGTCAGCGACGCTGACATCGACGATGGGCCCGGCCGTGAAGTTGTTCATCGACGAATCCGGCGGCGCGTCGGACCAACGGTAGCCTCTATAATGGCGACGGATCATTCAGCGATCCTGACGATCTGCGAGGAATCTTTTACCGACTAACTCCGGCAAAACAAATACCAGCCGCTGTAGACAGCAGGCGCCCCCGACATCTGAAACGGGGGCTTAAGGCGCAAGCGCCTGCCCAGGTGGCACCAGATATCCGTGGTCGTGGATCACGCGTCTGATGCCCGGGTCTGCAACCCGGGCTTTTTTATTGCAGGCACGCGAAGGGATACGAATGCCGACCGCCAAGAGCATCGCTGAGGTGGAGGAGCTCAAAACTCTCCTCAGTGAGGCGAAACTGATCATCAGCACGGACTACCGGGGACTTAGCGTCATCCAGTTGTCAGCTCTACGAAGAGCCATCGGCGAAGGTGGTGGACAATTCCGCGTCGCCAAGAACACGCTTGTCAAGATCGCCTCCGATGCCATCGAACAACCGCAGATCAGTGAGATCGTGATGGGTCCGACTGGCCTGGTCCTGAGCAACGACGACCAGGTCGCTCCGGCAAGAGCTTTGATGACGCACATCGAGCAGAACCGTCTGGAGATCACGGTTAACGGCGCTTACCTCGATGGCCGGGTCGTCGACGCAAATCAGGTCAAATACCTGGCATCGCTTCCGGGCCGCGAAGAACTTCTGGCGCGGTTGCTCGGCCAGATGAACGCGCCGATCGCCGGTCTTGTGACCGTACTGAGCGGCACGATCCGTGGACTGGTGACCGTCCTGCAGGCACATATCGACAATGTCGGTAGTGGCGCGGCCCCTGAAGCGAGTGCGGCACTGGCCGTCGTGGCCGTGGATGACGCACCGGCGGAAGAATCCCCAGAATCCCCAACAGAGCCCGCCGCTGACGCCGGGGAAGTAGCGGCGGACCAGGCGGAAAAACCTGTCGCTGAGGCTGTCGAAACCGCCCCGCCGGAAGAGTCTGCAACAAAGCCCGCCGCTGAAGTCGCCGCGGCGACGGACCAGGCGAAAGAAACTGCCGCTGAGGCCGTCGAAGACGCCCCGGTGGACCAGCAGGCAGACGACTCGGCCGAAGGGCCTGCCAGTGAACCTGAGACAGACACCGCTGGGGATGTGACAGCTGAGGCCACCGTCGAAGATGGGCCAACCGAGGAGGCCGACGAAGAAAAGCCGGCCGGGTAAGCAGTATCGGGTGAAGAAACGGGCCGCCGGGACCCGTTTCGGTCCTCACCATATAAGTTCAATTGTCCCGGGCTAGACGATTCGGATTCGGAAATAGAGAGGAAATTCCATAATGGCTATGTCGAATGATGAGATGGTTTCCGCCATCAAAGAAATGTCGGTGCTGGACCTTGCCGAGCTCGTAAAGACGCTCGAAGGCGAGTTTGGCGTGAGTGCGGCAGCCCCCGTTGCGGTCGCAGTCGCCCCGGCTGGCGGCGGCGGTGGCGCGGCTGAGGTCGAGGAGAAGACGGAGTTCAACGTCGTGCTGAAGGAGTTCGGCGCCAACAAGATCGCCGTCATCAAGGCCGTCCGTGCGCTGACACCGCTGGGCCTCAAAGAGGCCAAAGACCTGGTCGAGAGCGCTCCGGCCAACGTCAAAGAGGCGGTATCACAGGGCGAAGCCGAAGAGAGCAAGGCCTTGCTCGAAGCGGCCGGCGCCGTCGTAGAACTCACCTAATACAAACGGTCGATAAATTTGAAAACCCCCGGGGAGCCTGGCCCTCCGGGGGTTTTCGTTTCCGTTTTTCGTTTCTGGTCGAGGCCTAAAACAGGCTCTTGGACTGCCCGCCATCCACGTTGATGCACGCTCCCATAATCCAGCTAGCGTTCTCGGACGACAGGAACGCTACCGTGTCGCCGACCGGCTCCGGGTAGCCAAACTTACCAGCAGGCAGGCTCCACTTGATGAACTCAGCTACGTCCTCTTCCGAGTTGGAGTTCCTGAATCGTTCCCACCCGCCGCCGGGAAACTCGATAGAACCGGGCGCTATGCTGTTGACGCAGATGCCGTCCGGGGCGAGTTGCATCGCCAGATGCTTCGTTACCGCGATGAGGCTGGCCTTGGACGCCATGTACGGAGCGCTTCCGCCGTATTCGCGCCCCCAGATCGAAGCGATGTTGACGATCCTGCCCCAGCCACGCTCGCGCATGCCCGGCGCGGCGAGCTTCATCAGACGAACTGACGCCCAGAGGTTGACGTCGAATACCGCCTGAAAGTCCTCTTCGGATGTGGCGAGCGCGTCAGACGTTCCCAGGCTCCCCCCGACGTTGTTGACGAGTATGTCTATGGGGCCGATCCCAGATTCCGCCTCGGCGAATACCGCCGCAGAACTCTCAGGTCGGGACATATCCGCATTTATGGCGGCCACATTGACACCGCACGAGCGCAACTCGGCCGCCGTCTCGTCAAGACGGTCCTGGCCGCGGGCACAAATCGCCACGTTCACGCCCTCCCTCGCGAGCGCAAGCGCGGACTGGCGACCCAGCCCTCGGCTCCCGCCGGTGACGAGAGCGTTTCTCCCCTTAATACCTAGATCCAAGATTGTTTCCCCCATTCGGCGGTCGACGTCGCACAAAATTTCTCAGCTATTTCCGTCCGTTGGTCACGTTGTGTTGGACGAATAGCGGTCGGTAAAGAATGTAGCGGATTGTATCGATAGAAGCGGCGACCGTATCGAGTTCACCTCGTGTCTGGGGTGGTCACAGCTACGAGGCTGGCCCGTAGACGCGCGGAATCGCATCGGGAGTCTGTTGAAATAGTTGCGCTGCCTGCGTTTCAAACGCGAAATAATGCGGTTTTGGTGGGGCGACTCTACCTTGACTGCCCGAAAAGCGGTGGTGTATCGTGACGACGTTCGCGAACTACGCGCGTCCGCTCTCTGTGCGCCTTTAGTTAACACTCGAAAACCGACTACGAGAGTGTCGTATTTGTACTCTCGGGGCCTGTCCGAACACGGTGTTCGCGTCTTGGTCCAAAATCTTGCCGATCGCAGGAGGTAGCCGATGCTGGGATCCGTTGGATCCGTCGTCCCGAAGCGCTGGATACTGGGTATCTTCGCTCTGGGAATGATCGCCATCATGGTCGCGACATCGGCCAGTCCGTGGGCCGAAGCGGCCGCCGTGCCTACATCTGTAACCTCCACGGCATTGAGTCCGACGAGCATCCAGGTTGATTGGACACCGTCGGACCTCGGAAGCACCGTCCCAGGCTCGGGCGTCGTTGATGCCTACAGCGTGGAATGTAATGCTGGCACCCCGGTCGTCGTGACAGGAATCGGAACCTCTACGGCCACGATCACCGGCCTCACGGCGAACACCGCTTACGTTTGCACCGTTAAGGCGTCATCGACTAGCACACTTCCAGGCTCGGGCGTATCCGCGGCCTCGATCACGACACCTGTAAGCCTGGCTACGCAACTTGGTTCAGTTGTGATCAGCCCGGCCTCAGCCAGCGTCCAGGTCGGCGGCGGTCAAGTCATCTCCGGCTCCTCCAAGGGCGCGGACACGGGCAAAACCGCGATCACCGGATTGACTGTGAACTGGTCGATCACCGGAAACGGCTCGCTGAGCGCTACCACGGGTAACTCGGTCACCTATACCGCAACGTCCGCCGGCAGTGCGGCTATCACCGCTTCCGTAACGCAGGCAGCGACGGGCATAACGAAAACCATCGTTGCGAACATAACGAACTTCACACCTCCCGCTGACACTTCGACGCCGCAGGGTTCAGATCCTAGCGATCCGACTGACGTCCCTACTCCCCCAAGTCTCGGTGGTAATACGCAAGCGTCCACGGGCGTAGTACAACCGAGCCAGGGGGCGACGCTTGCGGTTCCCGCGCCGGCGGCAGGCAACACCAAGTTCAATTTCCCTACGAGTGGGACGGTTGCCATTCCGGTCAACGCGGTGCCGAGTGGCAGCGCCTTCGCAGTTATCGCAGAACTGATACCCAGGACCGGCGGAACCACTGTCGCGCCGACTTTAGTCAGGCAAGAGAGCTTTGTTCCGTTGCCCGGTGGCGTGGTGGCGGTCGATGCGGAACCGTTGACTGTTCAATTCGCCAACTCGGCGGGGACCGAGGTCAAAGGGGTCACACTGAACGCCCCGGCAGATATCAGTCTTTCCGTCCCGACGGGTAACATCATCAACTCCGGCCGTGACGCTGCAAGTGTCGCGATATACAAGGCGAGCGACCCGTCGGTCGGACCTTGGTCCGAGTTAACGACGTCGTTCAGCATCGTCGGCGGCCAGTACAAGTTCCAGGCGAATACGTCCAACTTCTCCACGTTCATACTTGGCTCCAAGACCCGTGAAGTTGGTGGCGCCGGAGCTGTCCTCCCGTCCGCCGGTGACATCGCCCCAACCACCACGCAAGCGATCCTCGTAACGACGATGGGTCTGCTACTCGTGGTGGGCGGTGGAGCCTACATCCGCCGTCAGCGGAAGGCCGCCGGAACGGAGTAACCCTCGACGCAGTGGCGTCGATCGAAACGCAGAAACAGAAGAGGGGGCGCGGTTAATCCGGGCCCCCTCTTCATTTGTCATCAAACCGATCGGACATCGAGCGATCGGCTCGATCAGGGCAACGGATGATGGATCGATGAAAGTCGACTCAAGGCCTCCCGACGGACGCTGGGCCGGCGCACTCTACAGACATCGAACCGGTCTGGCCGCGGCTGGGATCGCAAGCCTCACATTCTTCCTGTACGCCCTCACCCTGGCGCCGGGGCTCACGTGGCGCAACTCCGCCTCCGACGGCGGCGATCTCCTCACGGCCGCCTTCACATTTGGGATACCGCATCCCACCGGATATCCGACCTATCTGTTGGCGCTGCGCGGTTTTTCGACCGTCATGCCTTTTGGCAGCGAGGCGCTCCACGGGAACATCTTCTCTGCTCTGACCGCCTCGGCTGCGGTGGGGCTGCTGTTTATCGCAACGTCACGGATTCTGCGTACCCTGCCGATAGCGGAGCGCCTGAACGACCGTTACATCCTCATCGCCGCCGGGGTTTCGAGCGCCTCTGTTGCGGCCTCGCGTGAACTGTGGTCCCAAGCGACCGTAACGGAGGTGTATGCGCTAAACGCGCTGTTCGTATCGGCGGTTTTGCTGGCAGCGATCGGATTGCGCGAGCGGCAAAGCGATCGCCGTAGGGGCGTGACCTACGGACTCGGGGTCGGCCTTTTGTCGGGGATAGCCCTTGGGAATCACTTGACGATTGCGGCGTTGATCGTTCCGTTACTCATCTGGGGGCTGCTCGGCGGCGGCGCCCGGGCGATACGTCCGATTCACGTGATTCCGATCGCGCTCGGCGCGGTCATCGGGCTCGCCGTATATTTTTACGCCCCGATCGCCTCGTCGCGAGCGCCAGAGCTCAACTGGGGCCATCCCGATACCGTCGAGGGGTTCTGGTGGATGGTGAGCGGGACGATTTACCAGGGTTACGCCTTCGGCGTTGGCGGATCGGAACTGATCGATCGACTGATCAACTCTGCCGATCTGCTTCTTGCACAGTTCGCGTTCTTCGGCCTTCTGCTCGGCATCGCCGGGATGTCTGCGATCTGGGCGGGCCTCCGGACCCTTTTGATAGCTCAGATCATTGCCGTCGCATTTCTGGTGGCGTACGCCATCACATACCGCACGCTGGACTCGTTCATCTACCTGATTCCAGCGTTCATGTTGTTCTCGATCTGGATGGCGGCAGGAGTTGTGCGAATGCTCGCCGGAATCGATGGGATGAGAAAAGCGCTCCCGGCGTTGCGGACAACCAGGCGCGGATTGATCGCGGGCGGTCTCGTCCTCGCCGTCCTCGCTGTGGTGCCGGGGTTCTCGCTCGCAACGAACTACGGCCGTCTTGACCTGAGCGACGACCGGGAAGCGGCCGACTATGCCGAAGCGGCGTTTGACGTTCTGGGACCGGAGCCGATCATATTTGCCAGAACTGAGGAGACCGTGTTCAGCCTCTGGTATCAGTCGTACGTCGCCGAGACCGAGCGGGAGGTGATGCCCGTATCGGTACCGCACATCGTGTTCGACTGGTACTGGGACGATCTGACGAACCAGTTCCCGGAGCGAATGCCGGACACTCGCCCTGCGGGATCGTCTGCCCGGACCTCCGCCATCATCGACCATAACCTGGGGATCCGCCCCCTTTACGAGGCGGACGCCGGTCGGGTCTTACTCCCGGAGTTCCAACTCGTGGAAGACGGAGTGCTGTTAAGGATCGAGCCTTAGCCCCCTGCGCGCGTCAACAGCGCACGTGCTCGGACGATCGTAGGACGGTCGATCATCTTGCCGTCGAGGGATGTCGCGCCGATGCCCCGTTCTTCGGCGGCGTCGGCGGCGGCCATTATGCGCCTCGCGTTCGTGATCTCTTCCTCGCCGGGAGAAAATCCGGCGTTGATGATCTCGAGCTGCGCCGGGTGGATAGCAAACTTTCCGTCGAACCCGAGGGATCGGGCCAGTTCCACCTCACGAGCAAGGCCCTCAGGGTCCCGGAACGCCACGTACGGAGTATCTATAGCGCCCACCCCGGCGGCGACCGCCCCGGCGACAATTGCGCCACGTGCATAGATCAGGGCCGGTCCGGCAGGGTCGTCGGAAGAGGCCGAGCTCTGCCAGCCGCTCAGGTCCTTGGCTATCCCGACATCGTTCGAGTAGTCCTCAGCTCCGAAGCAAACGGCGGCGATCCTCGGGGATGCGCTGCAGACTTCATACACGGCCATTACGGCGCGCGCCGTTTCGATCCACGGATAGAGTGCGATGGAGCCGGGTTGAACTCCGTTCCGGCGCTCTGATGCGGTGATCGCGGCGGCGATCCGCCTCACGTCGCCCGCGCTTCTCACCTTGCCG
>JAQBUX010000304.1 GCA_027623795.1 Chloroflexota bacterium | reverse complement strand
GGATTGGCCTTCGAGGCGGACGGTAACATCCTGGTCGTTGACTCGATGAACCACCGCGTACAGAGGTTCACGAGGGACGGCAAGTTTCTCGCCAAATGGGGGTCGTACGGCTCCGGGGAAGGGCAGTTCGACATGCCGTGGGGCATTACCGTCGACGAGGTCGGCGATGTGTATGTGGCGGACTGGCAGAACGATCGCGTTCAGAAGTTCAGCGCAAACGGCGAGTTCATCTTCGCGTTCGGCGGCCCGGGCAACGGCGACGGCGAGATGAATCGGCCAACGGATGTCGCGGTGGACTCCGATGGCGATATCTACGTGGCTGACTGGGGCAACGACCGGGTCCAGCTGTTCAACTCGGAGCCGCGTTTCGTCCAGAAGTTCCTTGGCGAGGCGACGTTGTCGATGGTCGCACGCGATTACATGATGACGAACGCGAGTCCCAACCGCCTGCGGGACATGGCCAACCTGGAGCCGCAAAGGCTGCTGCGCCGCCCGAAAGCGGTGGTCGTCGATGACGACGGGCTGATGTACGTCGCAGACACCGACTCGTACCGCATACAGGTCTACCAGAAAGAGGTGATCCCTCTGGGGCCAACCCAGATCGCCCCGCCGATGCGCTCCCCGACGCTTCACCAGGAGTAAAGGAGCCGCGTGCTGCTCCCCTCTTTCGGCTACAACGTCTGTGGGAAGCAAACCTGCGATCGTCTCCGCCGTTTGTCATCCCGACCGAAGCGGAGGGACCTCTACAGCGCGGTCTGCCGTTGAAGCAGCGTTCGCTCCGCGACGCAACCGCCTTCCACAACGTTTGGAGCGGACCGTGTCAACGCACATGAGGCGACCGTTCGCCTGGTCCCGGGCGGGCCGTCGTGCCCGGAACAGATGTGTCTCGGCTGCGTCCGTGCTGGCGAAGATCCCTCGACTTCGCTCGGGATGACAGGTGTGGTGAAGTCAGGGGACCTCCAACGCCGGCGGCCGTAAGGTTGCTCCGTCCGCGGGCGTATTGCGATCTAACCCACAGCGTCGTGTGCTCTTCGACGCCTTCGCGCGTGCCACGAACGGGCGAGCGGCCGCCGCCGAAGCGGCCCGTCTATTCCACGGGCCAGACCGCAAATCCTGAGTACGCGACCTCGGTGCCGTCCAACAGGTCTGTCGGGAACACGCCGGTCATCACTCGGATGTCGCCGGGAGCCTCAACGCCGGACATGCCCAGGTCCAGATTCGCCACAAAGTCTCCGTTGACGAAGAGCTGTCCCTCGGTCAGTCCGAATACCAACAACAGTGTGTTGGTCCCGCCGGGGTTACGGTCGAAGGTGGCGGTCCCGCTATCCAGATCAGCTTCGGTACTGACCGAGCCGGCCCGTGCGAAGTGACCCCAGCGCCCGTCTCCCGTGATGTAGATGGCGTGGAATGTCTCTTCTTCCGACTGGCGGAAAGTAATGCCTTCACTCCATCGGCCACCGCTGATATCGGGGTTTGTGAACTCAACCTGGACAACCGCCTCGACAAGGCTCAACCCGCTGGAGAAGTCAGGGATCTGGTTGCTACCGGGATCAAGAAGCAGGCTACCGTCGACCGGGCCGAACACCGCTGGAACGCTTGAAAGATCAGGCGACGTGATTGATGGAGTCGCAGTAGGCGGTGGCGTTGGTGTTGGGTGGACGGGCGTCGCTGTCGGCACGGTGGCGCTCGGAACCGCATCGCCGCGTAGCGACGACGCGACGAGCGCGACCAATTCCTTCGTCGAGTAGCTACTGGAAAAGCCACCCCCGGAAAAGCTGAAGTTGTTCTGGAAGCGATAGGCCACCGGTCCGACCTGCGGCCGGTAGTACTCGTTCTCGGCAAAGGAAAACGACTCCTCACTCGGGCAGATGAGCGAACCCTCAAAGGTCTCGCAGGCGCGCTCACTGCCGGCCCGGCCCACGAACTCCCACGGCCCCTGGTTCACGCCGGGCCAGTCTGCGATCTCGAAGCTATCGGTAAGCGATCCACTGTTGGCGACGATGAGATCGTCCTCGTCGAAGCGATCGGTGAAGAACCCGCTACCAGGCCAGCTTCCGATTTCACCGTCGAAGAGCGTCGTCAGAGAACTACCATTGGATACGACCAGCCGATCGCCGTCCACGCCGAGGTAGCGCCAGCGCGGGGCGAAATCGCGTGTTTCGCCGGTCGTTCTGACCGCAGGCTTGCCTGTGACAACCAGCTCGTAGACCGGAACTCCGGCGATCTCTCGGCGGTTCCCCAATGTCACCTGGAACACGCCATCGTCTTCATCCGAACTGCATCCAGAGCCCTGGGCGCATGAAGTGTCGAGGTAGGTCCAGCGGTACTCCCAGAAGTCGCCCTCGGCGAGGTCGAGCGCATAACCCCTGAACTCCGGCTCCGGCGTAGCTTCACGCAATGCGGGCACTGCCGGAGCAACCGTGGCCGACACATCGCGAGGTGGGGTCGAAGTTGGAGCTGGCTCGGCGGTGGCGATCGTCGTACTCGCCTCGGGACCAACTGTGGACGTGGTCTCGACCCCTGGGGTCGATACCGTCGGCTCACCGTCTTCACCGGAACAGGAAACGAAGACGATCGCCGTCGCCGCGAGCGCCAGGAACGACAGGCTCGTTCGTTTCAACATTTCAGTTCCTCCACGCCGGACCGGGCGGTCACCCCGAGCAATCGAATCTGACCTTCAGCTTCCGTTCGGCGATTCGTGTCGCTCGCGCGGGTCCGTCGCCTACATTGCAGCCGATCGGGCGAATCCCTCCGTTCACCTCCCGGAATGGTGAGTGCGACGGTTACGGAAACGCATGGGGGGCCACACGGGAGTTCCCTGATGTTTCAACGTCGTGGCACTACTAACTCAGCACTGAAACCGAAGACAGCCGTCTGGACGGTTTGGGGCGATAAACACCAATCTGACGTCCGCCCCCACCAGTCGGAAAGCCGGGGTCGCGCCGGCGAGTCCGATGTGTTTTCATTGCAATTCAATAACGAACGACCGCTGCCGTAATGAAGGAGAACATGGCTTGAATCACAAGACTTCGTTTCGGATCGCGGTGTTGCCGGGCGATGGCATCGGCATAGAGGTGATCGACGCTGCACTTGAAGTCCTGAACGCGGTCGAGCAGAAGATCGGCGGATTCCGGCTGCAGACCGAGACGCTTCCCGCAGGCGCCGGCCACTACCGGGACACCGGCGTCGCCCTTCCCGAGGACACGCTCCGGGCGGCCGAACAGTGCGACGCGATTCTTCTGGGGGCCATGGGGTTGCCAGAGGTTCGCTACCCGGACGGCACCGAGATTTCGCCGCAGCTCGACCTGAGATTCCACTTCGGGCTGTTCGCCGGTGTGCGACCTGTCAGGACGTATGCGAACGGTCCGGGCGT
>JAQBUX010000303.1 GCA_027623795.1 Chloroflexota bacterium | reverse complement strand
GCTTCTTCCGTGACGGAGGCCGTCCCGGTGTACGTGTTGTCGATGTCCGGCGACACGGTCAAAACCGGATCGGCGATGCCTGTGATGGTGTGGTATGAGAATGCGGTGCCTGCGTCGCCGTCTGGGTCGGCATCCCCTTCTTCGTCGATCAGGATGTAGTCCCCGACCGCGAGGTTGGCGACGCTACCCACCGTGACGGTGGTTGCGTCGTTGGCGACCCAACTACTGGCGCCCGGTACCGCCTGGCCGACCGAGAACCCGAACTCGCCCGCGACACCCGACGTTGTGATAGTGACGGTGGATGAGGTGGACGTGTTCGCGAACGATACGACGGAGAGCACTAACGCCGCCCCGACCGCGAATAGCGCGATCAGGAGGGCTCTCTGGTGACCGTTTCTGCGTGTGGTTGTCATTGCGTTTACCTTCTGGGCCATCGTCGATCTGGCCCGGATCCCCGGAGAGCTTTGATTCAGCCCCCGCTACCCGTTCGGATCACCCACCCGGTCTTTTGGGTCTCTGATCCGTCTGGATCGTTTTCCCGGTGCTAACGCGCCGGCACCCCTTTGAGCGTTCATCCATACCCATACCGGGTAAAAGACGAAAACGTGTGTGGGTGACTACCGACATGGTGCTTTCGCAATACCCCTATGGGACGTTCCATACGGCTCACGACGGCGAGCCTCATGGCTCATTTCGATGAGCCTTCAGGGTCATGACCGAGTCGGTCGAATCATCTGGATTGAGGCGTTCGGCGAGCGACCTGAGCCGACGGACCCGGCGGCTATACATGGATAGGGGTTTGCGACACATGAGGCGGGCCTTTGCGATCTCGCAGCGCCCTTGAGTCAGTTGGAGCCACTTGCGGCTCGCCGTATCACGAGGACGGCCCCTCGCGATCCGATTCGTATGTCCGGTGCGCCATCGAGCCACCCGATCAGACGATCAGGACGGGGATTCCAGGCAGGCGATCAAATGCGGGCCCCGCAAGTACGTCACCGGGAGTCGCAATCATCCAGGCCGATACCACATCAGGGGCCTCAGGGTCGTCTCGACCGGCTTCTACCGTTGAGGCCAGTGGGGTCAGGCCACGGGCTGCTTCTCGACGGCGAACGCGTGCCTGAAACAAAAAACCCGGGGGTCACAGCCGCTCTCGCAACTGGACCCCCGGGCCTGCCATTCCACTATCCGCCGGCCGTGTGGCCGAGATGTTTTACCGGGCGGTGATACTGATCTGGTCGGAAGGACTCAACGAATCTCCGGACCCGACGGTGGTGTCGATCGTAAACAGCGCGCCGCCGTCCACGGTGATCGAGTAGGTGTAGCCGCCGGTCAGCACGAACTGCTGCCTGGCGTTCTGCAGGGTCAGGATGTCACCCGTCGCGTTGATCGTGGCGCCCGATACATCGGTCGCATCCCCGTACGTCCCCGCCGTCGTGGAGGCCGCGTAGGGGTTTCCGGTACAGGCGGACGAGGCCTCGCACAGGACGTGAACGCCGATCGTCCGGTTCAGGTATGTGTAGTTCTTGACCAGCTCGTTCGGGTTCGTCAGCAAGATCTCGACCAGGGCGGCGTCCGAGGCCGACAATCCACCGAGGTTGACGACGAAGTGGTTTCCCGCCGTTACCGAGGTCGCAGAGTTCAGCGCCGGTGTCCATGTGTGCGCTCCCGAGTACACCACGGGCTCACTGACGCTTGCGGCGCCGGTGTACGTGTTTGTGATGTCCGGTGACACGGTCAATACGGCGCCGGCGACATTGGTCACGGTATGAAATGAGAAAACCGTGCTCACGTCACCGTCCGGGTCAGAGTCGCCGTCCTGGTCGATCAGGATCTTGTCCCCGACCGCGAAGTTGGTGGCGCTGACGACGGTGAGCGTAGAACCTGTGTCCGCGCTCCACAACGTGGCGCCGGCAGCATCCTGGCCAACCGTGAAACCGAACTCTCCGGCAAGACCGGCGAAGGTGCCGACGGAGATCGTCGACGAGGACGACGTCGCCGCAAACGATGCTACCGATATCGCGAGCGCCCCGACGATGCCCATGAGGGCCAGGACGAGCGCTTTCCTGTGGCTAACAGCGGATATTTTTAATGTCACCTGGGTACCATCCCGTACAACTGGCGAGTAATCCCGGCCGTCCGCCAAGCGACGCGAGAACTCAACTTATGTGGTGAGGAGGCCAGTCCACACCCGTCGCCACTTCGCGGCGTTTCGGACATGTGAGACCACTCCGCTTCAGATAACTCGTGCCGTACCTGCATTTCGACAGGCCCGGCAACTCCCTCCAACCGTTCGCCGATCCCCGGGACCATTTCCACATCGGTGCGGAAATGTCTCGTTCATTTGGATCGGGGCCGTATATGGAGCACTCAACGTCGAGTAGCGATGGTCGAGATCTGTGCGAGGTTTCCGCCACACAAATCGCGGTACTTATGTCGCTTTTCAACTGTGTGCTGGCACTTACAGCCGCGGTCAAGATAGCCGTCGAGAGGACGGGCGCGGGTTAACGGGAGGTGTGATCTCGGTGTGGTCGAGCGTGCCGATCGCGCCCCCGGAACACTTGACGGGTGCGGTTCGTCGCCTCTGCCGGGGTTGGTCTCCTGGCCGGGCCGGGCAGCCCCGGGTCCAAGCGGCCGTCCAGATGGGTCGCCTGCGTCCAATAACGGCGGGCCCCTAGAAGATCGACGATTGCGCCAGATCGGTGGGGCTCAGGCTGTCGTTTAAGCCCTCTGTGCCGTCCAATGTGAACACTGTCCCGCCGTCAACGACGACGCCGTACACATAACCGCCGCCGAGAACGAATCCCTGCCGCGCGTTCGTCAGCGTGATGAAATCACCGGTCTCAGCGATATCGGTCCCGGCGGCGTCCCTGGCCTGGCCCCACTCGCCCGGCGCCGTCGTCGTGACAAAGGGACCACCTTCGCACGCGAACTCGACATCACACAGGACGTATACGTTCAGCCGTCGGTTCAAGTGGCCGTAGTTATTGGTCAACTGGTCGCCGTTTGTAAGAATGATGTCGATGACGCTGGCGTTGGAGGTCGAGAGACCCTTGGCGTTGACACGGAAGTGGTTTCCTGGACGGACGGAGGTGGTCGATCCGATGATCGGGTTCCATGTCGGGGGGCCTGAGTAGACCGACTGTTCCTCAATCGAGGTCGTCCCGCCCGCCGCGAAACTCGCGGTGAGCGGCGACGTGACGTTGATTGCGCTGTCCGTGATACCGGCGACCGTGTGATATTCCCGCGCCGTGCCATCGGCGATCAGGACGTAATCACCGGCCGCAAACCCGGCCGTGTCGGACACCGGAAGTGTCGTCGTACCGGAAAACGCGACCGAGACTAGACCGGTGGACCCCGGGATATCCTGGCTTATGGGTCGTCCCGCTCCTCCGTTAATGCCGATCGT
>JAQBUX010000302.1 GCA_027623795.1 Chloroflexota bacterium | reverse complement strand
CACCGAGCTGTACCGGTTGCAGGAGATGGCGAGGCGGGACGACGGGAGTCGTAAATCGCCTGCGTGATTCAACGCCGGCGGCAAAGCCCCCTCTCCTAGCGGGAGAGGGCGAGGGTCAGGGAGCAGGCACAAAACACGGACAAGCAGTGGCAGCGTGAGCGGTGAGGAGCCAACGTTGGCAAACATCGTCGAGCGGCCGCTACGAAATCCCCTCTCCCGGCGGGAGAGGGCCAGGGTGAGGGAGAAGGTCAGGCCGGAAAACGACGCCGACATTCGCGTCTCCAGATTTCACAAGAACGTTCGATGGATTCATCACTTGAGTACGATTTACGGCGGTCGCGGTTTCTTGCGAAGCCACAGGAACTACCCGCGCTCTACCCAGGACAGGATTGATTTGAGAATCGAAACGCTGATCGTCGGCCCATTGCAAACGAACGCGTACATAATTTTGGACGAGGCAAGCGGCGAAGCCGCCGTCGTGGATCCGGGCGCGGCCGGGTTGCGCATATCAGACGCGATCGAGGCCGCGGGCGCAACCCTCAAGTTCATCCTGACCACGCATGGTCACGCCGACCACACCGGGGGGGCGTTCGATCTGCAGCGCAAGGCCGGCGGGGAGTACGTGGTGGGAGAGGGAGACCGCAGCCAGATCGAGAGCCCCCCGTCGTCGCTCGCGGCCATGATCCCGGGCTTCGCCAACCCACCGGCGATCGACCGCCCCGTCACGGGCGGCGAGCACCTGGAGATCGGCGACACGCGGATATTCGTGATCGCAACGCCGGGACACACCCCCGGTAGCGTCTGTTACCTGGCGGGGCAGGCGATATTCACCGGCGACACGCTATTCCAGAACAGCATCGGCCGCTACGACCTCCCGGGCGGCGATGGCGATCAGGAGCTACAAAGCATCCGCGATAACCTGCTCACCCTACCAAACCAGATGATCGTCTACCCCGGCCACGGTCCTTCGAGCACGATAGGCGAGGAGCGCGCGAACAACCCCTTTTTGCAGGGGGTGTAGACGTTACTCGGACGGCCTGTCACCGGCGCGCTGCCGACGGCCGATCAGGTCGAATACTCTCCAGGACCGGCGATTGACTCGCTCTGGCAATACTCCGGCCACGGCCGGAGCCCCTCACCCTGCACCCTCTCCCGATTGAGAGAGGGGAAACGACCGACGCCGGACAGGTATACGGCTGGTTACTGTTGATCGGTCGCAGGTTCGTCCAGGTCATCGATCGGAAGGCGTTCGAACAACGGGCGCGTCCTGACCGATAGCGTGGGACCGTTATGCACCGTCTCCCGATTGGAAGAAGGAGAAACGACAGACGCCGTGTGTGCGGGACCTCGCATCCCGTCTGGTAAGTATGGTCAACCATCGAACGAGGCGCTCTCACCCAACGATTGTGCGGGGTTGGCATTCCCGCCTCGCGAGCAGGTCGTAATACCCCCTCTCCCGATCGGGAGAGGGATGGGGTGAGGGGCGAGGCCGTTAGGCCGAGAGTTGCGAGCGCGTATGCCTCTTATCCGATAGGTGATGTGACACAGGGCAGTTGGTGGGGGCAGCGCGTTCCGATAGAACAGATCAATGACTCAGACCGCTCGCCGTCTGCGCCAAACGGCTACCGATTCCGAAAGACTATTGTGGTCCCGTCTGCGCGGCGCTCAGATATCCGGCGCGAAGTTTCGGCGGCAACATCCGCGTCTCGGCTACATCGTCGATTTTTTCTGCCAGGAGGCACTACTGATCGTTGAAGTGGATGGCGGTCAACATGATCCCCGGTTGGATGTTGATGGACTTCGGGCTCGGCAGTTGCGTTCTTCCGGCTGCAAGCTGCTCAGGTTTTGGAATCACGAGGTGTTGAACGATACGGACGCTGTGCTCGAAGCGATCGTGTTGGCGATTGCGGAGCGTCGGCGGGAAACAAGATCGCGTTAGGAACTCTCTGGCCATGGCCGGAGCCCCTCACCCTGCGCCCTCTCCCGGATTGGAAGAGGGGAATCAAGACCGGCGTGTGTTCGAGTTTGGCAGGACGCGCTGGTGTCCTAATGGGCTATGAATTATCGAGACGCACACACCCGGCAAGGTGTCCCAGCCAAGCCTCTAACCCTTCAGGTACCCGTCGAACCACGCCAGCATCCGGTCGCCGTACTCCTGTCTGAGGACCGGGTGGCCGGATCGTTTTGACAGGTGTGAGAAGTTCGGGAAGCGGACGAAACTGACGGTTTTGCCCAGTCGTTTCAAGGTCACGTAGTACTGCTCTGACTGCTCCATCGGCACGCGGACGTCCGCCTCGCCGTGGATTAGCAGCACAGGCGTCTCTACAGACTCTGCGTAGGTGATCGGCGAGCGGAACAGGTACTTGTCTGTCTCTTCCATTCGCCGGCCGTTCCACTGACGCTCGCCGAAGGAGACGCCGATGTCTGAGGTTCCGTACATGCTGCTCAGGTTGGTTACCGGAGCGCCCGCCACCGCCGCCTTAAACCGTGAGTCGTGGCCGATGATCCATGTCGTCATGAAGCCGCCGTACGAATAGCCGTGCAAACCCATCCGGCTCGCATCGATGTACGGGCGCGACGCCATCTCGTCCACCCCGGCCATGATGTCCTCGTAATCCTCGCCACCCCAGTCGTCGAACACCGCAGTCATGAAGTCGACCCCGTAGCTTGATGAACCGCGCGGATTGACGGCGAGGACGACGTAGCCGTTTGTCGCCAGCATGTGGTGATCCGGCATGAATGAGTCTAGAAACGCCCCGTTTGGGCCGCCGTGGATCTCGAGGATCAGAGGGTATTTCAACGAAGGGTCGAAGTCCGGCGGGAGCATCACTCGGGACTCGATGCCGAGACCGGCGCGTTCCAGCGTGAACTTTTCCATCGATGCCGGGGGGCGTTCCTCAAGGAATTCACGGTTGTAGCTCGTCACGACGCTCCACGACCCGCTTTCGCGCTTCCACAGGGCGATGTCAGACGGCGAACCGGGAGTCGAGCGCACGGCTGCGACCACGTCGCCGGTGGCATCCGGTGTGAGATCCGCTAGCGTCCCGTCTGTCCCGCCGACTTTCTTGAGGGCGCCGCCTGATGCGGGGACTTCGTACAGGGCGCTCTGTCCGCGGTGCGAAGCCATGAACTGGATCTGGCCGTCGTCTCGCCACTTCAGCGATATCGCGCGGAATGTTGGAGGCGACAGGCTTGCCGGCGCCGAGTCGTCACTGGTCAGGAACGTGGGGTCGCTGCCCGGACCGAGCAAGGCAACGATTCCCTGGTACGACTGTGCGCCTACATTGCCGCCGTCCAGGTCTGTCACTACAGCGCAAAGCTGCGTCGAGTCCGGCGACCAGCCGAGTCCGCTAACCGCCATAAGATCGCCAGACCAGCACTCCGCCTCTCCGCCACCGGCGGGCGCCACATA
>JAQBUX010000301.1 GCA_027623795.1 Chloroflexota bacterium | reverse complement strand
CGAACGCCACGCCGGTCGCAAACGAGATCAGGCTGCCGGGTACGAGAACCCATACCCACCGTCGCTCGTTGGCCTGAAGTCCGGGCGAGGCGAAACGGACGATCTGGAACAGTAGAAACGGCGTCGTTGCGGCGACGCCGGCGAGGATCGATACCTTCGCCACCGCTCCCCAGAACTCCGTCAGGTCTGTGAAGATCGCCTGGCCGTCTGTGAACCTGTTCAGGTCGTCCGCCGGAGCGAGCAGCCAGCGAAGAATCTGCCTGTGAAACACCAGCGCGACGCCGGTCGAGACGAAGAAGAACAGGACCGTGTGGATCACCCGCCGCTTTAGCTCGCCGAAGTGGTACGAGAACGGCTGTCCGGGGTCGTTCATGTCGATCCCCCGCCGGAGGGAACCGGCTCGTCAGCGGCGGCCGTCGGCGAGGCAGGACGGGGAGCGGCGGCCGCGTCCTGCATCGGACCTCGAGGTCCGCTTATGGCGCCTTCCGGCGGATCGATGGGTCCGACTCCGGCAACATTCGGGCCCGGCGTCGCGGCGTCCGAGTCCTCCCCGGTGTCGTTTGGGTGGCCGTCAGGGTCGAACTCCTGCATGACCATGCTCGTGAACTTGTCTCGTTCACTCTTCAGTTCCCGCAACATCTTGCCTGCGGTACGGCTCGTTTCGATCATCTTTTTCGGGCCGAGCAGAAAAAAGGCCAGCCCGGCGACGATGATGATCTCGAACCCGCCGATCCCGAGGAAGTTCACGACCGGACCGTCACGGAATTGGGTGGATAAACAATATCGGCGCATCGGGCGTCCGGGGCCGTCGCAAGTTCATTCATCCTGTGTATTGCTCGTACCCCGCTGATAGTGTTCGCCGCCCATGCCGGGCGAACGCCTCACTGTTTAAGACGCAGAAAAGACACGTTTTCTATGTGCCTGGTCTGCGGGAACATATCGACCGGCTGTATCTCTTCGAGCACAAACGGTCCGTCCACAAGTGCCGCCAGATCCCGAACCATCGCCTGAACATCGCAAGAAACCAGCACCACGCGGTCGGGCGCGAGGCGACCCAGCGCCGTGATCACGTCCGCGTGGCAACCGGCGCGCGGGGGGTCAAGGATCACGGCATCGACGTGTGAATCCATGTTTGCCATGACATCCTCGGTCCGCCCGAGCACCATCTCAACGTTATCCAGTCCCTCTGCGTTTCGGTTCCCGTCCGCGACCGCGGAAGGCGAGTCTTCGATCGCAATAACTTTATGCGCGTAAGGCGCCAGCAGAACGGCGAAAACGCCCACTCCGGCATAGGCGTCAACCACGGTTTCCTTGCCGGAAAGTTGCAGCCTGTCCCGCACCATTTCGACCATCCGCTCCGCCTGCGCCGTGTTGACCTGGAAGAATGAAGACCCTGCAATCTGGAATTCACGTCCCAGCATCGACTCGCGTAGATGCTGACCGCCGGAAGCGATACTCGGATCACTCGCCGTCAGCCGCGGCTGCACGAGCCGGTCCCCCGTGGCGACGCCAACGCGCACGGAGAACTGGGTCATCCCCTTCACACGCTTCTGCGTAGCGGTCAAAACCTTGTTGATCGAGTCGTGCATGAGCAAGCAGCGGTCGACCGGCACGAGAGCTCGCGTTATCGAGTTGACATAGCCAACCTCGCCGAGTTTTCTGCCGACGCTGAAGCGGGCGTGGTTGCGATAACCGAGCTGGCTGGGACCGGGAAGGGTCGGAAGAACTCGGGCGTCGTGTAGCGACGGAATCGGCGCTAAAGCGCCCTGAACCATCTGTTGTTTGTACAGAAGCTGTCTCTCATACGAGACGTGCTGCCACTGGCAGCCGGTGCACACGGCCGTGTACGGGCACTCCGGCGTCACCCGGTCCGGCGAAGGCTCGTCGACCTCGACCACACGCACCGCCAGGTGCTCGGGAAAGCGTCGCAACACCTCCACCGTGGTCGACTCGCCCGGAATCCCGCCCTCGACCAGCACCCGAAATCCCTGGTGCTCCACCCACATTTCTCCAAGTTCGTTTATCGGCCCGAGCGACGCAGAAAACCGATCGCCTCGATCGATCCCGAGTTCATCCGTGGGCCACGGCTTGTTGTACTTGCGACTACTTCTCGTTCGGTTGGCCACTAATTGATCTCAAATCCAGCGCTTGGTTGTCACAGCCTGTTGAAGCCCGTTGTGTCGGTCGGGGCCCGTTTCGCGTCTCCAGATAAATTCCGGGACCGTCCATCCTACCGCCCGGATGATTGCGTTAGGTTTCAAGATGTTCGGGAATTGGACCCACCTTTGATATGCTTCGTGTTCGCAAGAAGCAGTAATGCTGGCGACGCGACTCATTCTGGACGCCGTCGCCGGGGACAAATATTGGTAGTCGAAGCTACACCCGGTTCGACGGGCAAAAAGGTCGAACGCAGACTCCCCGAGTGGTTCAAAGTCCCGATGCCGGCCGGTGAGAACTTCGCCGACCTCAAGAAACGGGTGCGGGGCGCCAGCCTTCACACAGTATGCGAAGAGGCGGCGTGCCCGAACATCGGCGATTGCTGGAACCGGCGCACCGCGACCTTCATGATCCTCGGCGATACCTGTACTCGCGCCTGCTCGTACTGCAACGTCAAAACGGGTCGTCCCACCGAGACCGACTGGGCGGAGCCGTTCCGGCTCGCGCAAACGGTCCAGAACATGAACCTCAAGTACACGGTCATCACGTCGGTAGACCGGGACGACCTTGAGGACGCCGGGTCGACTATCTTCGGCATGACGATCAAGGCGGTTCACAAGTCGGCCCCTGACTGCAAGGTCGAGGTGTTGATTCCTGACTTCGGGGGCGACCGCGAGGCCCTTCAAAGGGTGATGGACGCCCGGCCCGAGGTGTTGAATCACAACATCGAGACGGTCCGGCGGGTTTTCAGGAAGGTCCGACCGCTCGGCGATTACGACCTGTCGCTTGAGCTGTTGCGTCGGGCGAAAGAGATGCGGCCGGACGGTGTCACCAAGTCCGGCATGATGGTCGGCTTGGGCGAGACGATGGACGAGGTGTTCCAGACGATGGAGGACGTGAGGGCGAACGACTGTGATCTATTGACCGTCGGGCAGTACCTCCGGCCGTCCAAACGCCACCACCCGATCATCAAGTTTTACCATCCGGACGAGTTCGCACGTATCCGCGAGGCGGGCGAGGCGATGGGCTTCAACCACGTCGCATCCGGGCCCCTGGTTCGCTCGTCCTACCACGCCGACGAACAACACGAGGCGTCACAGGCCAAAACGACCGGCTGAATCAGGTCCGGCGCCGTGTTCCCTGGGGACAGAGCTTGCTCTTCCCTGCCTACCTCTTAGCCCGCTCGAACGGTCTCCAGCCGCAGGTCCGAGGCGGTGCCGTCTGTCGGCGCCCACCCGGTCAAATCGGCCCGCAACCCG
>JAQBUX010000300.1 GCA_027623795.1 Chloroflexota bacterium | reverse complement strand
CCCGCGGCCGACGCAGCGGTAGGCTCGCTACGTGTCATCCAACGTCACCGAACGGCGCGATGCGACGACCGCGCCGGGGCTGACGGGTTCCTCTCTTGACGGGAACACCGGCACACCGCCGACTACGGACCTGCGTCGCCGACCGCTCACCTTAAAAGCCGGGCTATTCGTTTTATTTGTTTCCACCCTGTGGAGTGGGAATTCGATCGCAATCAAGTCGGGTCTGGACTACGCTCCTGCGTTGCGCCTGGGGTGGATGCGGTTCGTCGCCGGGTCGGTCGTGATACTTGCCTGGGCGATATATACGAAGGCCGATCTTCGTGTGCGCCGCCATGAGTTGCGTCCGCTCATCGCCCTTTCCGTGTTTTTCGCCGTCCAGATCATTTTCATGAACTTCGGCATTCAACACACGACTGCTGGTCACGCGACCGTGTTGATCGTCACGTCGTCTATCTGGGTCGCCGTCCTGTCCCACTTTTTCATTCCCGGCGACAGGCTCGCACCTGTACGATTCGGCGGGATCATGCTCGCCTACGTGGGGATCATCGTGATCTCGGCCGACGGGTTGCGAGATACGGGCGGCGAGAGTTTGATCCTCGGCGATATCATGTCCGCCTTCTCGGGGTTCCTGCTCGGCGCACGTCAGATCGTCAACGCCCGGCTCGTGACGAACATCGACCCGGCGAAGATGCTGCTTTTCCAGGCGGCGGTGGGAACCGTGGCTTTCGCCATCATCAGCGCCATATTCGAGCCGGAGCCGTGGCTCTGGACCTGGGAGTTAGCGGCTTCACTTGCGTACCAGGGGTTTGTGATCGCCGGGTTCGGATTCCTGGCGATGCTGCTGATGGTCAGGCATTTCTTCCCGTCCCGGGTTAGCGCCATCTCCCTCTCCCAGCCCGTGACGGGGATCGTCCTCGCCTGGATCATCCTTGGCGAAGACCCGAGCTGGCTGCTGTGGGTCGGAGGGGTCCTCGTGATGGCCGGCGCGCTTCTCGCGCAGAGGCGAGACTCCCCGCGCAGATCGTCATCGACCCCGACGCCCCCTGAACCCGCGACGATTCCCGTACGACCTCCTGCCGAACGGGCTACGTAACGGCCTTGGCAGGATCGCAACGCAGGCCCCTATCCCTGCGCTCCGGAGCTTTCGCGTTTTTCGTGAGCGTCCTCTGGAGCGGCAACGCCATCGCCATCAAGGGCGGTCTCGATCACGCGGGGCCTCTTCGCATCGGCTGGATGCGCTTTGTCCTGGGCGGACTGGTCACGGTCGTGTGGGCGGTCTACACGAAGGCGGACCTCCGTATACGGCGGGTCGAGGTCAGGCCGCTGGCGGCGCTCGGCTTGCTGTTCACCGTCCAGCTCGTCTTCCTCAACCTGGGAATCAAGTTCACGACCGCCGGCCATGCCACTGCGCTGACCGTCACGACTGCGATCTGGACGGCGTTGCTCTCGCACTTCTTCATACCCGGCGACCGCCTTGAGAGAGGCCGCTTCCTCGGTATCATCGTCGCCTATGCGGGCGTCGTCGTGATCTCGATCGACGGGCTTCGATCGGGAGTGGACCGGGACATCCTGATCGGCGATGGGCTGACTCTGGTCTCGGCGTTCCTGCTTGCTTCGCGGCAGATCTACAACGCCCGCCTCGTGGAGGGCATCGACCCGAACAAGATCCTGCTAACGCAGTTCATCACCGGGACCGTGGTGTTTGTGATCGCCAGCCTTATCTTCGAGTCCGAGCCCTGGTCATGGGCCTGGCAGTTGTGGACCTCGCTGGCCTACCAGGGCATCGTGATCGCCGGGTTCGGATTCATCGCCAGCCTGTGGCTGATAACGCACTACTTCCCGTCGCGGCTCGCCGCACTCGGGCTCATCTCGCCCGTAAGCGGGATCATCCTGGCGTGGGTCATCCTCGGAGAAGACCCCACGTCAAACCTGTGGGCCGGCGCTGTGCTTGTGATGGTCGGCGCAGGCCTGGCGCAACGCAGGACACGGAGCCGGGAGATACCGGGACCGGAAACGACCACCGAGCGCGCAGCGGCCGATTAACGACGGTTCCCAAGCCCGATCAGAAATCGACACTCCGGGACCGGCTCGTGATGCAATCCGCTCTCGCCGGGTTTGTGTCTTTTCGTAGCAGCCAGCGGAGTGCGAAAAACCTCAACCGCGGATTACGAATAGCAGTCCGGCCGTTATCAACACCGCTTCGATAACGTTTGCGAAGTGCGCTTCCGGCAACCGCGTAAGTATTCGTTTGCCGGCAAATGACCCGACGGTCATGACCAGTCCGATGCCGACTCCTGCCAGTGCCGTCCGCAATTCCAGCAAGGCATAACCACCGTACACACCCAGCTTGGTCACGTGCATGACCACGGCCGCCGACGCCTCCGTTCCGATGTAAGCGCCCTTGACCAACCCGTACATGAGGAAGAAAGGCGCCATGATCGGGCCGGCGGTTCCCACGAGGGCGGAGATCGCACCTGAAACCCCGCCCAGTGGCAGGAAACCTCTTAGTCCGATGTGGGTGTGCTTTCCGAAAGATGTGTGCCTGTAGGCGGCGGTCAACAGCAAGAAGGCCCCGAGGATTCGTACAAGCGCATCAGCGGGAGCCGTGGCGAATATGAGCCCGCCCAGGATTGCGGTCGGAACTGCGCCCATCGCGAACCATCGCACCACCGGGAGTGATAGTTCACTCCGATTCAGCCATACCCGTGAAGAATTTCCAATGAGCTGAGCGACCGTAAGGACAGGAATGGCGTCTTGCACGCCGAAAGCCCACACGAGGATGGGTAACAAGACTACGGCCCCACCGAAACCGGCCACTGCGGCCACGGTCGATGCGGCGAGGGCACCGGCGACGACCGCCGCAATCTGCAAGATTTCCATTGTTCTCTTCGGCGCCCGGCGAGCCAGACGATTCGGTGGAGTCGTTCATTGGGATTTCACTGCCGGTCCTCTGGCAGGATGAGAATTATGAACGGCCCTCCACTTTTGGGGCGTGATTCCTAATCGACCGGCCGACCTCTCTTGCTCCGCGTCATTCCCGTGCAAAACGGGAATCCAGCCCGCGTGCGGAACTGGACAGGATGTGTGCCGCGCTGGTACGCCGGAAACGGCCCGACTATCGCGAAATTGGGTGTTTTCTGGATTCCCTGAGTTCACAAACGAAGTGCAACACCTTCTTAAGGTGTTGCCATGGGACAGAGATACAAACAGATCACCATTGAAGAGCGGTGTGAGATTTCCCGGAAGGCCGACAATCCGACCATGCGCCTCGACGCCTGATCAACGAACTCCGAATTAGGAATCACGCGTCTCAAGGAGAGGGTCTGGGTGAAGCTCGTATTTCGACGACGTCTGGCGTTGCTCGTAACGACGACGTCTAGCCGGTCGTTTTGGCCTGTGACGCCTCGTGTTGTTCGTCG